>JAOAPG010000339.1 GCA_025462785.1 Acidobacteriaceae bacterium | reverse complement strand
TAAATTAATGGCTCAACCAGAGGATCGTTGGTACGGTGACTACCAAAGCGAGCGTCGAGACCAGAAGCATAGAAGCTGCTTCCGATTCGACGGCTTTGTACCGTGCTGCAAATAACACGACTGTAGTAGCTAAAGGAAAGCTGCAGCAGACCAGACACTCGCGCGCAAATGGGCTCTGGACACGCAACAGACGAAGCAAAATAAACAGGAGCGTTGATTGCACGGTGACCCTAGCCAGGGAGCCAACAATTACGCTAGCGGATAGACGGATTGCGTGCGCCGCTAAGACAAGACCCACCGCAAAGACGGCTACACCGGAAGTGGCAGAACCGATGAGTTCGAAACTGCTTGCAACTGCGACCGGCAGATGCACGTCCGCCAGCACCGCACCGATTCCGAGGAGGGGCGCCCAGAGCAGCGGTGATTTCAGCCCGGCGTTCAGTCCCGTCAGAACTGGATTTGGCTTGTGAGAATCTGTTTTCGCCTCTTTGTGTTTCCCAGCAGCGTCTATTTCCAGCAGCACGAGTGCTAGGGGGACGGTGAGATTGATCGCTAGCGCTACGAGTCCCACAGCCCCCGCGCTGGTAGGGCCCAACAATGGTTGCAGAACGGCAAGACCAAAGACTGGTGTAGCTGAGGTCGCGAGTGCAAGCGCGTAAATGATGGAGGGCGTCCCACTGAGCGTCTTCACACGCTGCAGAAGCAGCCATGAGGCTACGAAAAGGCCAACGTGAGCGAGAATTAACGCGAAGACAAGCCGGCCCTGCTGCAACAGGAGATTCTTCCGAATGTCGGTCATGCTGACGAACAGAGATGCGGGCAATGCAAACGTAAGCGCAAGTTTGCTAAAACCCGCGGACTGGTCAGCATCGAAAGCACTGCGCTTGCCGGCGATGTAGCCGAGCGCGAGCACAAAGAAGACCGGAATCAGCGCTCCGAATAATCCGCGGATGTTCATAGAAGCCCTCCTCCAAACCGCTGCAAACACATCTCTAGAACTCCACCTTGGTTCTGAATCCGAAAACTACGGCGCGCTGCGCTCGTCCACCCACGTTCGCGTAGTACTGAATGACCGGCTGCACAAGGAGCATTGGTAAGGGGTCCAGAAGCGTGTTGAATTCAACGCCGTGCTCCGTCTTCCAACGAGGTGTGTTGGGCGGAACGAATTGTTGACTAAGGCGGTTCTGTACGTAACCCAGCGACATGGTATTGTGAATCCGTAGAGGTAGCGGCTCATTGAAGCGCAGGCCAGCAGTAAGGAGAGTGTTATTCCGGTTGATGTCCGGCGAGCTCCAGTCGTAGGCAAACGTAGCGTCCAATCCCTTCGCGCCCTTTGGGTCAACACGCCAGATGGCCTGGCTCGCCATCCAGTACAAGAGGTAGTTACCCGACCGCGGGGTCACACTTTTCGGAGACATGAATTTTCCGGGATTGTACGATGCGCCAAACTGATATAAACCCGAGTACCCTTTGCGCGTCTCGACGTTGTCGAAAGCTCGTACCGACGAGGCTTTTTTCCCTGGAGTGAATCCAATCTCGGAAACGCTCACGGGTGCTCCACGAAACTGCGGAACCAATCCGGTCAGGTTATGAGCAAAGGGATTTCGGTCTTCAGCGAGCACCATCGATTTCACATAGAAGTGGTGAACGGGAACAACACGGACCTCCATAGCCGGCGTCGACGGAGGATCAAAGGACTCGAAATCTGTGAACAGATTGCCCAACGCGTATCCCATTGGCTCGAAGATGAAAGAGGTCGCGTAGTGTTGCGCGCCGTAGAAGTCCTGCCCCGCAAACTGACCCACTCGTGCGATGAACCGTTCATTGAACCATCGCTTTTCCAGCCACCAGGAATCGAGCCGAAATGTGTTCGCGCTGGACATCCCGCTCGGGCTGGTCAGCAGGCCAAGATAGGTTCCGAGATTGCCGCCGCCCTGCCAGACTGCAGTGGCGTGGAAATACAACCCAGGCTGCTCTATTAGCGCACCAAAATCAATGTCAACCGTACCTCGGAAGCGGTTCCAACTCGCAAGTCGCTCTTTCTGCTCGCTCTTGATATTCCAGAGAGAGTCAGAGATGTATTGAAAATCGAACCGCACACCGCGATTCAACAGGCGCGTTCGCATGCCGCCCCACTCTCCGAAAAGATGACCATGCGGTCCTTGACCAGTTTCATGGCTGTCCGGCCCACTGAGCGTCTCGCCTATGCCTGCCTGGGAATGCGATGGAACCACAACAACCAAAAAGCTCGCGGAGAGGAGAACGATAATCGGTAGCGACCAACACTTCATCAGAACTTTTTCTCCTTCGCAGCCATTGAAGCGACTTGTTTCACATCACGCTGTGGAATGTTCATGCAATGCTGTCGCCCGAGCACGAACAAAGATCACGATCAGAACGAAGGTAGCGCCAAGAATCCCAACTTCCTTGAACTGAAGGGTTAAATCGGCCCCCATTGCGGCTCCCAGAAAAAAGGCAAGCCAGATTCCGGAAAGAATGCTTGCTTTCGGGTCCGGTCTCGTCACGGGATGAGGTAGTTTCGCTTCGGTGGTGATCAGACTTGTAATCATCCCCGTGAGATAGGTCGTGTGAACGCTGATGCCGCCTGTACGCTGGAACGCTCCGTTTTGTAGACCCAGGGTTAGAGCCATGCACACTACAAAGATTTCAGGTCCCGGGCCGGCACGAGACGCCAATGCCAGATAAGCAGTCATAGTCAGAATCACTTCAATGCCCACAACTGTGGGAAGCGGTTGCCACGACGGTGATGCGGTAAGAGCCCGTCCAATCAGCACGCCAAAGAGGACTCCGGTCAAAAAGAACACAACCGCCAATAGATGTACCAGCAGGGCGCGCCACTCATGAGCGGCTAAAGCAATCGCTGCTAGAACCAAGCTGCCCGTTACGTGCCCGGTGAACGTTTTGGCCAGAACCATACTGGCCGCATCGCCATAACCGCCGATAAATGCAAGCGCAAATGAAAGCAACTTGTCCGGTCGGATGTCAGAGGTCACGAAACTTACCTTCGTGCTTGTAGATTGCCAATCGCCTGCGGCACGAGCAATTGACGCAGTTCGTTCGCGATCTCGTAAACAGCATGCTGGCCAACATCGCCTAGGAGATGCGGAGCGGCTTCGTTTCGCCGCTCCGGTTCGCTTGCAACGACATAGTGACCACGGCACCGCGCCAGTATTCCCTGCTGGAAGTAGACCGGCGTGAGCTGCATGCATGTTGATCGAGCTGTTGAGCACCTGCGGCCGGCTAGTTGGTTTCTGCACCTCTTGTCTTATCAGTCAGCGGCATAGCTTTCCCTCGTTTCTGTTTCTGAATAGGTTGGGTACTCCGGTTTGTAGACCAGCGATCGCACCCAGGAGTTAAGATTCTTGGGCCGCTCGACGCGGGCAAGCCCTGAATCGAAGACCAACTTTGCTACGCGCGCGGCGGTCTGAACCTCAGTCTCCAAAATGTTTGACTGCAGCGGGTAGATGAGCCCTTGGTTCAGCAACTCGGACGGCACTTGATCCGCTACAGCCCGCGCAGCCTCGATGAACATCTCATCGGTGACGCGGGACGCCTGTGTTGCGAAAATTGACATCCCGATCGCCGGGAAGATGTAGAAGTTGTTTGCTTGTCCCGGTAAGAATGTCTTTCCATTGAGGTGGACCGGCGGAAACTGCACGCCCGCTGCATAGATTGCCTTTCCATTTGACCAGGTGTAGGCTTGCTCTGCCGTGCACTCGGCGTGATCGGTGGGATTCGAAAGCGCGAGGATTACCGGGCGGTCGTTGATGCGCGACATGGTCTCAATGACCTTCTGCGTAAAAGCTCCCCCGATGGTACTGACGCCGATGAGCGTCGTGGGCTTGATGCTCTCGATCGCGGCCACAAAATCGCGGGTCGGTGCGTGCCGGTGAGCATACGGTTTCTGGAAGTCGACCAAGTCCTTGCGCGTGTCCTCCAGCAGGCCATCGATATCGAACAAGTGAATTCGTGATTGCGCTTCCTTCAGGGTCAGTCCTTCCTGAACCATGGCCGAGCAAATCAGGTCGGCAAGACCGATACCAGCGGACCCTGCTCCGAGGAACAGGTACTTCTCATCGCTCAGCTTTGTGCCCTTGATCTTAGTGGCATTGATCATCCCTGCAAGGACGATCCCAGCCGTACCCTGCACGTCATCGTTGTAGACGCAATACTTGTCTCGGTAGCGCTGGAGCAGGTGCACAGCGTCCACGCCGGTCCAGTCCTCGAAGTGAATGCAGCACTTCGGGAATACCTGCTGTACTGCCTCGACGAACTCGTCGACAAAGGAATACAGCTCCTCAGTCGAGGGACGGACTCTGCGCAGCCCAAGGTACAAAGGATCAATCAGGTACTGCTCGTTATTCGTGCCTGCATCGAGATACATGGGGAGGAGGTATTGCGGCGGCACCCCGGCGCAGGCAGTGTACAACTGCAGCTTGCCAATGGGGATGCCCGCGCCATTTGCTCCGAGGTCGCCGAGTCCCAGGATGCGCCCGCCATCCGTGACGCAGATGAACCGAACATCCTTTTGTGGCCAATTCTTTAAGACCTCCTTGACCTTGCCGCGGCGGGTAATCCCGAGATACATTCCGCGCGGGCCGCGATAGATGTGCCCGAATCTGAGGCAAGCTTCACCGATGGTCGGGTCATACACGATCGGTAGAAAGCGAGCAGGATCCGACATGACAGTGCGATAGAAGAGGGTTTGGTCGTGGTCGAGCAAGTTCATCAGGTAGATGTAACGTCCGAGATCCGTGGTCTTCTGGGCTAGTTGGTGCAACACTCGTTGCAACTGCAGATCTTCACTCTCGCTCACTTCAGGTAGAAGGCCCACCAGCCCGAGTTCCTGCTTTTCGGCCTCAGTGAAGGCCGTTGATTTGTTGAGTGATGGGTCGTGGAGCAATTCGAATCCGCGCTTAGTAGGCATCATAATTTTTTCCTTCGTGTTCCTTATTGTTGGTTCTTGCGTTTGTGTCGAGTCGGAAGCTGCGATTTGGATCAGCTGGCTTTTGCAACGTAAGGGTGGACCATTTTTGACGGATCGACCACGCGGTCAAACTCCTCTTCCGTTACAAATCCCAGTTTCAGTGCGGCTTGCTTGAGCGTAAGGTCGTTGTCGAGCGCGTAGTGAGCGATCTTCGATGATTTGTCGTAGCCGATGACGGGCGATAGCGCGGTGACCAGCATCAGCGAGCGGTCCACGTATTCTTTGATCTTCTTCTGATTCGGCTTAGTTCCCTCGATCAGGAATTTCCGGAAGTTGGTGCATCCGTCGGTCATGATCGTAATGGAGTGAGTCACGTTGTAAATGATTAGAGGCTTGTACACATTCATCTCCAGATACCCGCCAGCGCCGCCAAACCCCACGGCTACATCGCTAGCCATCACTTGCACAGCGATCATGGTGAGCGCCTCAGCCTGGGTGGGATTTACCTTGCCAGGCATGATCGATGAGCCTGGCTCATTTGCCGGGATCACCAACTCGGCAAAACCGGCACGCGGCCCGCAGGACATCAGGCGAATGTCATTAGCAATTTTGTAGAGCGAGACTGCTAAAGTACGGAGAGTGCCAGAGAGCTGAACCTGAGCATCGTGAGCACCCTGCACCGCGAACTTATTCGGTGCGCTGATGAAGGGCAGGTTCGTAAGCTTCGCGATTTCGGCAGCAGCGGCGTCGCCGAATCCGGGAGCCGCATTAATGCCGGTGCCTACGGCTGTGCCACCCAGCGCGAGTTCGTATACACCTTTCAATGCGTCCTCTATACGGTCAAGATTGTCGCTAAGCATACCCACGTAACCCGACCATTCTTCGCCGAGCGTGATCGGTGTGGCGTCCTGCATGTGCGTGCGACCGATTTTGACGGTGTCCTTCCAATCCTCCACCTTCGAAGCGATTGCATCGCGCAGCGCCTTCACCGCGGGTATCAGTCGCTCTTTTACATTCACTGCTGCCGCTATGTTCATGGCGGTAGGAAAGGAATCATTTGAGGATTGCGACATATTGACGTGGTCATTGGGATGAACCGGCGTCTTGCTGCCAAGCGGTGCGCCCGCAAGCTGGCAGCAGCGATTGGAAATCACCTCGTTCACATTCATATTGAATTGAGTGCCGCTGCCTGTCATCCATACGTGCAGGGGGAACATGTCCTGATGTTGACCGGCGAGGATCTCGTCACAAGTCCGGACAATTAGTCTGTGCCGCTCGTCGTCGAGACGCCCGCCTGCGTGGTTGGCGTTGGCCGCCGCTTTCTTCAGAGTTGCGTATGCCGCGATCATCTCTCGCGGGATGAGATCCTTCCCGATGTTGAAATGTTCGAGCGACCGTTGCGTTTGCGCACCCCACAGTTTGTCGCTCCGTACATCGACTTCACCGAGGCTGTCGGTTTCCTTGCGAACGCCCGATTTCTTGGTATCGATATTGCTGACTGCACTCATTTTTCTCCCCTTTGGTTTGCTCTGCAATAGCTTTCAAGCCCTAGCTTTTTGTTAGTGATGTGCGACATGGTGGAAAAGATTACATCCGACTAGAAACCGGGCAGGAACTGACCTATCGCGCGCCTAAATGCTAGCGAGAGCTCGTTCCAGAGCTGTGCCTCGTTTTGTGTCCAGTGCCCGTTTGGATGCCTTTACCTCTTAATGCCGTCGTGGACTCTTGAACCCGTATAAACACGGTCTCGTGTCAAGAGATGCAAGATTGCAGCCCTGTGAGGGCATCAAACGTCAGCGAGGCGCGAACGGAAAGTTTTCGGGGTCAATCGGACGACTAAAACAATGGTGGTATATCGCCATACATCGAGGTAGGAAGCAAAAGACCTCCAATCTGCTGATGCGTGACTCCGCTTTATCCGCCAAACTGTAAGTGACACGCTCGAACAAATCCCGGCACCCAGCAACCGGCATTCTGCCGGGCAAAGGCGGCCCACATGTCCGCCCGATAGCTTGGTCCCATTATTACCCGGCAACGGTATGCATGATGACGTGTTGCCAGCTCTGCCGGTTGTAGGACATCACTGGCTCGGTCGCGAAGAATATTTGAAGCTACGCGGACTGGAGTGCCTTCAAACCGAGGGTCCTCGCCATGGCGTGCCACCT
>JAOAPG010000325.1 GCA_025462785.1 Acidobacteriaceae bacterium | reverse complement strand
TGATTCCGCCGCGAGAAAGGGCCTGGATGTCGCTCGTGCCCTCAATGCACGTAACCCTGACGTCCGCATTGTGATGCTGCTTGATGCCCCTACCCGGGAGTCGGTCATCGCTTCATTTCACTCCGGTGCAAGGGCTGTATTCTGTCGCACCGAGGCAGTGTCCGAATTCCGAACCTGTGTCGAGGGCGTGAGTCGCGGGGAGATATGGGCCCGGAGCATCGAAACTGATTATCTGCTAGAGGCGATCAGGAACAGCCCCTCTTGCGACACCATTGGTACCGATAAGGTGAGCATGCTTTCAAACCGTGAAATTGAGGTCGTAGAGCATGCCGTCCAGGGTCAAACGAATCGACAGATTGCGGAGCAACTTCTGCTCAGCGAGCACACTGTCAAGAATTACCTCTTTCGTGTGTTTGAGAAATTGGGCGTGTCGAACAGAATTGAATTGCTTTTCTTACTATCCTCCCATAATAAGGATGCAGCCTGCCAAGCTGTGGGACACAATGCGGGACGCGCCAATTGCCTAGAAGTTTATCTCAAGGCCGCTGGAGAGGGGTCCGTTACGGACCAGTTCGTTGTTGGACTCATGTATTTCGAAGGTCATGGCGTTGAAAAGAATGTGCATTCCGCCTATTACTGGCTGAGAATGGCTGAAGAAAATTCGTTCGAACTTCGAGAACATAGTCGAAGGCTCATACTGGAACTTAAGACTAAGATGAAATCCGAAGACATCCAGGCATTGGAGCAGAGCCTTATGACCCGGAATGGCAACATGCCAAGTACTAAGAGACCAGCTGAGGTCATAAACGAATCTTTCAATATCCATAAGCTTGCAGGATGAGTCGGACCATGGCCACCCTGCACGGTTATTATTTCCGTTCTCGCCCGGGCCCAGGCCGAAGGTTTGGTGTCAGGGCGACCCCTTGATCCCACCCGTGAAAAGGATGCGATCTGCGGAGCAAGTTTGCGCTCCTAAAGGTACAACTTTGGTCATTTTAATCCCTGATAGGGTGCGATAGAATCCTGCCGAATACAATGAAATAGAAGTCGGTCGACCACAAAGTGAAGATCTTGTCGAAAAAGGTAAGTATCTCGCCTTAGAATGGTCATGCGAGCGACCGTGTAGCCGATATTCTATGCAATTCCTAATCGCTGGTGGCCTCACTCTACGTTGGTCTTCGGAATTATTTGCTTCTGTTTTGGTGCAGAGGCCCGAAGTGAACCTTGCCCATTTTTCAAACAGGACTAAAGGGTTTCTATGAAAGTCAGCGTCTTTGGAATTGGATATGTTGGTTGTGTTACGGCGGCATGTCTTGCCCGCGAGGGACACGACGTCATTGGTGTGGATGTCGATCCATTTAAGGTAGCTGCTCTGAATGAAGGCCGTTCTCCTTTTTTCGAGCCAGGCCTTGGCGAATTGATAGGAGAGATGGTCGCGGCAGGTCGTTTGCGCGCTACCGTCGATGATGCGGATGCCGTGCAGAATACCGACATTGCCCTCATCTGTGTTGGAACTCCGACCAACTCCAATGGAACCATTCGATTGGACTACCTCAAGCACGTATTCGAGAGTGTTGCTAAGCACGTACGGCTGAAGGACGACTATTTTGTCGTTGCCTTGCGCAGCACTGTACTGCCAAATGCCATTGAGCAAGATTTAATCCCGCTGCTGGAGCGACACTCGGGCAAGCGTGTAGACAGGGAAGTCGGCTTCGTTTACAACCCAGAGTTCTTGCGTGAAGGGGTAGCGCTCAAGGACTTTCACGACGCGCCATGGACCATCATTGGCTCATCCGATTCGCGAGCATCGGATACGGTAGCAGCCCTTTATCAGAGTCTTTCTGCCCCCCTGGTGCGGACAAATCCCAAAACTGCCGTGTTGGTTAAATACTTCAGCAACACATTTCACGCGTTGAAGGTTGCTTTCGGGAATGAGGTCAGTTACTTGTGCAGGGAGATGGGAGTGGACAGCGTCGAAGCAATGGATATTTTTTGCCAAGACACGAAGCTCAACATCTCTCCGCGGTATCTTAAGCCTGGATTTGCATTTGGTGGATCGTGTCTGCCGAAGGATGTAAAAGCCTTGATCTCGGAGGCTGCCAAACGCGGTCTGCATCTTCCCATACTTGAAGCAATCCTGCCTAGCAATGATTTTCACCTCCGCAACTGTATTCAGATGGTGGCTGAAACCGGCAAGCGTCGTATCGGGCTAGTCGGTTTGACCTTCAAGGAAGGCACTGATGATTTGCGGGAAAGTCCGGCCGTGGAACTTACTGAACGGCTGATTGGAAAAGGCTTCGATGTGAAAATTTATGAACCAAGTATTGCACCAGGAAGCTTGCATGGAAGCAATCTCAGCTTCATCGAAAAATCCATCCCGCACATCTGGAAGTTGTTAGTGAGAGGCCTGGACGAAGTATTTCTGCACGCCGATGTGGTGGTGACCATGCAGCAAGTTCGATCGGAAGATCGACCGATGTTTATGACAATGAAGGCGAAGCAGATTTGTATCGACTTGGCACGAACGCTTGGGCCGACAGAGGTCAGCGGCGAATACCGGACCGTGGATAACGATCAACGCGAAACGGTCCTTGTCAATAGTAGTGCGTCCTAAGCGCCGAGAAATTTGTGATTTTTCATGACCGTGACTTCTAGGACCGCCAGTTCTCACTCGCATTCTCGCAGTCTGGTTCTTACGTCATTGCTGACGGTTTCGAGTTTCATTTTTTTGCCTGCTATTACAGAATTATTTCGTTCGGCTTATCAAAACGACGAATACACGCATATCCTCTTGGTTCTGCCTGTAAGCCTGTGTCTAATCTATTTGGAGAGCAGAAATATCTCCCTCCAACCGGAATACGCGCCTAGGCTAGGCCTTTTCCTGATATTTGTTTCGGCCGTAATTTGGTGGACGGGCGATACCCATGTTCTGGTTCTTGGAAGAAATGGGTGGCTCTCCGTACGCATTCTAGCTTTAGTTGCATTGTGCATTGGTTGCATAATCGGTTGCTGTGGGCTGCGAATATTTCGAGCGCTGTCGTTTCCTGTGTTATTCCTCCTTTTATTGATTCCCCCTCCAACGTGGCTCCTCGATCGGACAATAATCTTCCTGCAACAAGCTTCTACCGATGCGACATTCGCGCTTTTTAAACTCAGCGGCACGCCGGTAATGAAAGACGGATTTGTTTTGTCATTGCCAATGTTGCAGATTGAAGTCGCGAAACAGTGTAGCGGGATCCGGTCCAGCGAAATGCTGCTCATTACCGGTCTGATCCTGGCTCATTTATTTCTGCGGACATTTTGGAGCAAGATCATTTTCGTCGCCTTTATTGTCCCTATGGCAATCGCAAAGAATGCGATTCGGGTCTTCACGCTAGCCATGTTGGGAATGCATGTGAATCCCGATTTCCTCGAGGGGCGGCTTCATCATGAAGGGGGAGGCGTTTTCTTTGCCCTAGCCCTCGGAGTTTTGTTGCTCCTGCTTTGGATACTGCAGAAAGTAGAGGGAAGAATGCTTGCAAAGAGTCGGAGAAGACAGACAGGCGTTGATTTAGTTACCGAAGTGAGCTCTTGAGGCGAAGGTGCTAGCGTCAAGTTCCATCATTTCTGGTTTAGTATGGTTAGGTCTCCAGACGTATTCATGACCTCTTAAAGCTGTGCGATAACATGCAGACAAACCCCATTATTGTGACTGGCGGTGCCGGATTCATCGGCTCCAATTTCATTCTGCAATGGCTGGGGGCTGAGCGTCGTCCAGTTATCAACGTCGACAAGCTGACTTACGCCGGGAACCTAGGCAATCTGGAAAGTGTATCGACCAATCCCCGCTACAGTTTTGTTCACGGAGACATTGGCGACCGCCCCCTGCTTGCTGATCTGTTGCAGCGTCATCAGCCACGAGCCGTTGTCCACTTTGCGGCCGAAAGTCATGTTGACAGGTCCATCCACGGTCCCGATGATTTCGTTCGCACAAACGTAAATGGAACGTTTAGTTTGCTGGAAGAAGTGCGTGCATATTGGTCTGCGCTCGAAAGCGAAGAAAAAACAGCATTCCGTTTTTTGCATGTCTCCACCGACGAAGTTTACGGTTCGCTCGGCCTAGATGATCCGGCTTTTTCCGAGACTTCGACATACGCCCCCAACAGTCCTTACTCGGCAACCAAGGCGGCCTCCGACCATCTAGTGCGCGCATATCATCACACCTACGGCTTACCGACATTGACTACGAACTGCTCAAATAACTATGGGCCATTTCAGTTCCCGGAGAAATTGATCCCCCTCGTTATTTTGAATGCGCTCAATGGCAAGTCTCTTCCGGTTTATGGAGACGGAAAAAATGTCCGTGACTGGCTCTTTGTTGGGGATCACTGCAATGCCATCCGCTCCGTGCTTTCTCGTGGCCGTACCGGCGAGACTTATAACATCGGTGGACGGAACGAAAAAAAGAACATCGAAATAGTGCATACCATTTGCTCGGTCCTCGATGAACTCAGGCCATCTGATCCGGTGGTACCGCACAGCAAACTCATAACATACGTACAGGACCGTCCCGGCCACGATCGCCGATATGCCATTGACGTGCGAAAAATCGAATCTGAATTGAGCTGGAAACCAAAAGAGACATTTGAAAGCGGAATTCGCAAAACTATCGACTGGTATCTAGCGAATGACGCCTGGATCCGCGAAGTCACCAGCGGTAACTATCGGCAATGGATTGCCACGCAGTATTCTGTATAGCGCATCTTTCTAAACAATGAATCCATCGAAACCTGGAAACTACAAAGGAATAATTCTCGCAGGGGGATCGGGCACTCGGCTCTATCCCGTGACCCACGCTGTCTGCAAAAGCCTGCTACCCATCTACGACAAGCCGATGATTTATTACCCGCTCTCGACATTAATGTTAGCGGGCATACGTCACATTCTCGTCATCTCGACCCCCGAAGACGTACCCAGGTTCCAGCAGCTGTTAGGAGATGGAGCGCGCTTCGGCGTGAACTTTGAATACGTGGCCCAGCCCAGGCCGGAAGGAATTGCACAGGCTTTCATCGTTGGTAAAGACTTCATCGGGTCTTCCTGCTGCGCTTTAGTGCTTGGAGATAATATCTTTTACGGCCACGATTTCGCCAAGAGCGTTATGAAAGCTGGCGAAGATAGTAAGGGCGCGCGAGTGTTTGCTTATCCGGTGCACGATCCGGAGCGTTATGGGGTAGTCGAGTTCGATGAGACGGGCAAGGCTCTGAGTCTCGAAGAAAAGCCCAGAGTTCCGAAGTCACGCTACGCAGTCACGGGACTGTACTTCTATGACAATCAAGTGGTGAACATTGCGAAAGACTTAAAACCTTCTGCCCGCGGAGAGCTCGAAATCACCGACGTAAATAAGGAGTACATGACGCGGGGCCAACTCGTCGTTGAAGTCATGGGCCGGGGCATGGCATGGCTCGACACTGGCACGCACGAAGCTATGCTGGAGGCGTCTCTGTTCATCCAGACGATAGAAACGCGCCAGGGACTGATGGTTTCCTGTCCGGAGGAAATCGCCTACCGCTACGGCTACATTTCTGCTGATCAACTGGAACGCACGGCTTCGTCGATGAAGAACAATGGCTACGGAACGTACCTCTTACAACTTCTGAAAGAGAAGGTATTCTGATTTGGTTCTGCATATTCTGATTAGGTCGATTCCCGCGTTTGAGTTCACGCGGATTGGTTCATCTCGATGAAGGTTTCGCAAACTTCAATTCCAGGCGTTTTGGTTCTTGAACCGAGAGTTTTTTCGGATGAGCGTGGTTTTTTTTTGGAAAGCTACAACGAGTTCAAAATGGCCGAAATCGGCATTGGTGAGAGGTTTGTGCAGGATAATCAATCCTGCTCATCTAAAGGAGTGCTGCGCGGCCTTCATTACCAAATCCGCCATCCGCAAGGAAAACTGATTCGCGCCGTTTCCGGTGAAATCTTCGATGTAGCCGTGGACCTGCGCCGGAGTTCGCCGACTTTTGGTAAGTGGTATGGAATCGCGCTCTCCGCAGAGAATAAGCGCATGCTCTGGATACCAGCAGGCTTGGCTCACGGGTTCAGCGTGCTCTCTGATAGCGCCAATGTGCTGTATAAGGCGACTGACTTTTATCATCCCGAATCAGAACGAACAATTTTGTGGGACGATCCTCAGTTGAACATCAATTGGCAGTTCAAGGGTGAGCCCATTATTTCGGAAAAGGACCGCATGGGCGTGGGGCTAACCGCAGCGGAAACTTTCGAATAAACAGTTCGCGTTATCGGAATCTGGTTGAGAACGGCATCTCCTTCTGGACTAGCTGTGTCCTAAGGGATTATGGCTTGAGCCTGATTGGAATACCCACTTTCTACGCCACTCGCATCCACAGCTGTTACAACGTAGTAGTAAGTCGACCCCGACGATACGGTAGCATCTACATAATCAGGAGCGGTGAGAAGGGAAGAGGTCCGTTTGGTATAAGGGCCCCCCGCAGTCGTTCCCCGGTAGATGCTATATCCGGCTACTGACTGACTGTTCCAGGACAAGCTCACAGAATGATTTACCGTTTGGGTTCCCATGCCAGTTAGAGTCAGACTTGGATTGCTGATCGCGTTACTCACAAATGTAATAGTACCTGGAGAGCTACCGGCCGTTTGCGGCGCGAATGTAACAGTGAAATTTGCGGTCTGTCCTGCAGAAATAGTGGTTGGGAACGTGATTCCGCTCACCGTGTAGTCTGTTGCAGCCTGATCAATTGTAGACACTGTAATGCTTGAGCCGCCGGCAATGAGAGTCCCAGTCTTTGCTGAAGAGCTACCCACCGCGACGTTCCCAAATTTGATGGTTGAAGGAGTTACGGCGAGTTGGCCTGCAGCAAGGCCGTCTCCAGTCAAAGTTACAGCAAGGTTCGCATCCGCTGCGTCACTCACTATGGAAAGACTGCCGCTAGCAGCACCTCCCTTAGTGGGAGAAAACGTGATGCCGAACGTCATGCTCTGTCCAGCTGTTATGACGGCGGGCAGTGATGGGGAGGAACCGAGGCTAAAGCCTGCTCCCGTAACTGTTGCTTGAGTCACGGTGGCGCTCGTACTGGTTGAGGTGTTGGTCACGACCACGGACGTCGTCGCGGTACTGCCGTCGGACACAGCGCCGAAATCCAATGGACTCGGAGAAGCCGTGAGATTGGATGCCGGATTCTGGACACCAGCACTCTTTGTGGGCGCGACGCTGCAGCCCACAAGCAAAGTTGTGGCTAGGAATACCGCGCCTAAAACAAAGGCTTTCTGCATAGACCGACACACCTCGCCACATCATTATTTCGGGACAAACTCCGGACGACTAGAGTCCCGAAATACATGTTCCTGTGGACGCTTTAATCAGATACTTAGGTAATTCGGCCAGAGAGCAGAATGGCGCTAGAAAGAAAACACAAATCCCACGCGTTGCGGTGAAGCACTCCCGTCCGCACGCTTTCCTGAGTTGAACGATTAACAATAGTTTCGGGGATTGTAAATTACCCGAGTGGGTTGTTTTCCACAGCTGGTGACTTAAGTAACTTCCTAGCGAGTCTGAAAGCTTCTTGGGAAAGAGTAGGGCGGGAGAAATCCCGCCCTATTTCTTTTTCCTCATCGCTAGCTCAACCACAAAAAATGCATTCCCGTACGTGAGCTAAGGAATAACCGCCTGCACCTGATTGGAGTAGCCACTTTGTACCCCACTGGTTCCGACTGCCGTTGTTACGTAGAAGTAGGTTTGTCCAGAAGTGACATTGCTATCCACGTAAGTTGTACTGGAATCCAAAGAGGTGTTTATCTTCGAATATGGGCCGCCCGTCTTAGTACCACGGTAAACGTTGTAGCCCGATACGGATCCCGTATCTGCATTCCACGAGAGGTCAACACTGTGGGATGCCCCGGCTTGTCCTTGACCGGTGAGAGTTTGACTTATTGAGGAATTCGAAGCATTGCTGCTGAAAGCCAGAGCGGCAGAAACAGATCCTGAGGCTTTCGGAGCGAAAGTGACGTTAAAGGAAGCTGTTTTTCCCGCAAGGATAGTAAACGGGAAAGTCACTCCGCTCAGAGAAAATTCGGAACTATTCAGCGTGGCGGAAGAGACTGTCACTGACGTGCCCGATGCACTCAATGTTGCACTTAATGTTTTTGTGCTTCCAACCGTGACGGCACCAAAGGGCAGACTGCCAGGAGAAATGCTCAAACCTGCAGAGCTTGTGCCCGCACCGGACAACGGAATGACAAGGTTGTAAGTATTCGCCGTCACGGTGATCGTGCCAGTTGCATTCCCGGCGACCGTTGGTGCGAAGATGGCCTTAAAAGTAAAGCTTTGTCCGCCTGTCAAACTAAGGGGAAGACTAAGACCGCTGCGACTGAATCCGCTTCCGGAAACAATCGCTTTAGAAACGCTTACGGTCGCATTGGTTGGATTCGTCAGAGTTACTGCTACCTGCTTGTTAGTGGTCAGTGCCACGTTGCCAAAATTAACGCTGGACGGAGATGAGGTCACCAGTCCATGTGTTCCGTTTCCGTGAGCATAGAGGTTAAGGACGGTTGTTGAACCGACGATCGAGAAAGTGAATTGTCCGTCCAGGTGTTGGGCAGTCTGGGGAGAAAACGCAATCATGAATTGCTTACTCTGTCCGGCGCCTAGGCTTATTGGCAGGGTCAAGCCGCTGGTATTGAAACTGGTGCCAGTCCGCGACACGGACGAGACTGTAGCGGTCGACGATCCATTGTTGGTCATACTGACAGAGATTTTCTTGGTCTGGCCTACGACGACGCTCCCGAACCACAGGGTGTCAGGTTTGCAGCTCAAAGAAACGCTGGCGGCAAAAAGCGCTGTTGAGGATGCAATAGTGATTCCGAGGTAGAAAACCATCAGAACCAGGTATCTGGATTTGTATTGGGGGAGGTATCGCATGAACACGAGTTTCTAGGTTTTCTCGGCAGAGACATAGGTCTGAGAAGTGCATCGTAGTAACTCGTTAGTTTGAGAACTCCCGGAACAGGACTTGCGCCTTTAGTTCTTTCGTGTTAGCCCGGCTCGGTGATGAGCCTCGTTCCGTGAAAAAGATGGCCCGCGAAATTCTCCGGAGAACTCGCGGGTGTGATCTGCCAGTGATTACGGCGTCGGAACCGTCGCAGGGACCTCATTTGAATATGAGCTTTCCATCCCCGATGTATCTACTGCGGTCGTTACGTAATAATAGGACTGGCCCGCGGTAACAGAGCTGTCAGAGTAAGCGTTGGACGCGTCTAGTACTGGGTTGATTTTGGAGTAAGGGCCGCCTGTCTTTGCTCCGCGATAGACGTTGTATCCGACTACCCCTCCGCTATTGCTGGGATTCCAAGAGAGATCCACTTGATGTTGCGGCGGAGCGGAGCCAGTGCCGGTTAACGCAGCTACAGCGGGAGAATTTGCCGCATTGCTGGCAAACGAGGCGGTTGCCGTTGCGGTGCCACTCGCCTGCGGAGTAAAGGTTATGCTGAAAGATGTGCTCTGACCTGCTGCCAGAGTGAATGGAAATGACAGGCCGCTCAGTGAGAATTCCGATGTGCTTACTGATGCGCCCGAGACTATTACGCTTGAGCCCGCGGCTGTGAGAGTGGCCATGGTACTTTGGGCCGTTCCCACTACGACGTTGCCGAAATTATCACTGGTAGGCGTGACGGACAATTGTCCGCTCGCCGTGCCAGTGCCAGAAAGAGAAACTCCCACGTTAGGGTTCGAAGAATCGGACACAATCGATAAAGAACCAGTCGTGCTGCTGGCAGATAGCGGGGTGTAGGTAACGCTGAATGAAACACTCTGTTCTGGTGTAAGAGTCAGCGGTAAATTCAGGCCTGTCGTGCTGAACCCCGCAGCGCTCAAGCTGGCTTGCGAAATCGTCAGATTCGATCCTCCGGTGTTGGTAAGAGTCTCGAATTGGGTACTGACATTCCCGACCTGCACGTTCCCAAAAACGATGCTTGAAGGGTTGCTAGTGAGGATCGCTGGCGTCGCGCCCGCTCCCGACAGTACAACCCCTACAGTCGCGACGTCGCCGATGATTGACAAGCTGCCGCTCGCATTGCCCGATGATTGCGGAGCGAAGATAACACTGAAAGTCGCGCTCTGATTCGCCAACAACGTGAGCGGCAACGTTAACCCAGTTAGGCTGTAGCCGGAGCCGGTCAGAGGAGCCTGTGTGACTGTCACGCTTGAGCCACCCGTATTGGTGATGGTTTCCGCGAGGGTCACGCTTTTACCCGTTTGTACGTTCCCAAAGTTAATCGACGATGGGCTTGCGCTGAGAGCCCCCGGAGTGACTCCGCTTCCTGAAAGCGGGATTGCCAGAGTCGACACGTTGCTAATGATCGACAAGTTACCGCTTGCATTTCCCGACGACTGCGGTGCAAAGACAACACTGAAATTCGCGCTCTGGTTCGCCGACAACGTCAACGGCAGCGTTAATCCAGTTACGCTATAGCCGGAGCCGATCAGGGGAGCCTGTGTGACTGTCACGCTAGAGCCGCCCGTATTGGTTAGTGTTTCCGTAAGAGTTTGGCTTTTACCTGTTTGTACACTCCCAAAACTAAGCGATGCAGAAGCAGCTGTGAGTGTCGCAGGGGCGGCTCCCGTGCCGGATATCTGTATGAGTGTGGTCTGACTTGAGGTCTTGCTGTGGGAGCGAACGTACTGTCCCCGACGGTTGTTCGCCCAATCCGCGACTTTTGAGGTTACTGCAATATTGCCGCTAGCAGGTCCATTCGAACTGGGCGTAAAGGTTACGTTGAACGGTGTGCTCTGGTTGGGTTGTAGGGTCACGGGCAAGTTTAAGCCGCTCAGTTGAAAACCGCTTCCACTGATGCTGGCTTGCGAGATTGTCAGGTTCGTGCCGCCGGTATTGAAAAATGCTCCGGTTACGGTTTGGCTGCTTCCCACTGTCACATTTCCAAAGCTGAAGCTTGCAGGGCTTGTCGCAAGCTGACCGAGGATGACAGCAATTGCGGACAGCTGCAGCGTGACCGGCGAATTGGGCGCATTGCTCGAGATATACACCGTAGCAGTCGGCAGCCCTGGCGCGGTAGGTGCGAACGAAATTGCAAGAGTCGTTTGTTGACCCGCAGCCAAAGTCATGGGGAATGTCGGTGCTGTGATCGTGAAATCGCTTCCCACCACTTGCGCTTGGCTAATCGTAACTGCGGAGGAAGTCGCGTTCATAAGGGTGTCGGTTACGGTAGTACTGTCGCCAACTATCACTGTGCCGAAGTTTGGGGTCGAGTCGCCAATGACCAACCCAGAAGGGCTCTGCGTGCGAGCGTGCACAGGCACGACTAGGCAGCCCATCACCATTACCAGGCTGAAAAGAACGAACATCGCATTCCAACGCGAGCGGAGATCCTTCACGTGAGACCTCTTGTCTGGCCGCATCCAACTTGGATACGACGGGGGATTTAGACCGGCCGCTTTTCACTTCAAAGCGCAAGAAGTGCATTGCGACACGGACAGTCTGCGTTGAAAGTCGATGGTGGGCTAGATAGCAAAAGACAAGAGAGAAGCGGGAAATGGACTCTTGGCAAGTGGTCCAAGTATCGTGGGTAGACTGCAAGTAGACCAGTACAGGTGTGTGGACTCTGGTAACTCAAGTTCACGGAAGAGATCTTCGAAAAGCATGCCGGAGCTTCGGTAGCTCCGGCATTTGTCAAACGTAATCTGCGGAATCATGCAGCGACAATTAGGTTCTTGCCGCTTGTATCCCAAATTGCTGTCTGATGGTTACCGCCCAGAGTTAGTAGCACCAGCCCCAACATAGCAAGATGCCGACTCCGGGCGCACTCACTCGCGCCTAACTGGATCACAGATGGCGGGCCTTTCCCGCTCTAGGTTACCCTCAGATTACTGACGTGCTATGACTGGTACCCTCTCTAAATCGCGCAAATCTTTATCGTGTGAAAACATACAAATTCTCTATGAACGGCGGAAGTTCGACGCCACTCGTCTGCGTTAAAATTAACGAAAGGCGCAAAAATCAACAACGGGCAAGCAAGGTTATTGCCACCAAACCGCAGATGGAGAGGAATTTATTTGCCGCTCATAACACGACGGAAGTTTCTTCAAGCCACTGCGGCAGTGGCTACAACGGGCGCTCTGGCTATCGGTGCAGATGCCTCCATCATTGAACCAAACGATCCGCGGCTGGTGCGAATTGAAGTTCCGCTCACCCGCTTGCCCAGCTCTTTCGATGGTTTCACAATTGCGCAGCTCAGCGACTTCCATTACGACGACGTCTTTTCCAAAGTTCCCATCCGGAAGGCGGTTAAGATCGTAAACGATCTGCGCCCCGATTTGATCGTGCTGACGGGAGACTTTGTTACCGTGCCCATGTTCGACGATTTCCTCTCCAAAAAGTCTGCCCACGTTTATCGGCGTAAAGAGGCTGTCAAGACTGCGCCACCTTGCGCGCAACTTTTGAGTGAATTGCGGGCTCGTGTCGGCGTATTTGCAATCCTCGGAAATCACGACGTCGCCTCCGTGCCGGAGTTCATTACCGAATGCCTTGAAAACCATGGCATCCGGGTTCTGCGCAACAGCTCACTTTCCATTGAACAGGAGCAGGCTCGGTTTTGGCTGGCGGGAATAGACGATGTGATGCAGGGTAAGCCGGATTTGAGCCGCACCCTTACTTCAGTCCCGAAAGAAGAGATGGTCGTTCTGCTTTCCCATGAGCCGGACTTTGCTGACGAAGCCGCTCGTCATCCCGTCGATCTTCAACTTTCAGGGCACTCGCACGGAGGCCAAATTTGGCTGCCCATTATCGGTGCTCCCTGGTTGCCGCCATTTTCTCAGAAGTATCCGCGAGGCAAATACCAAGTGGGCGGATTGGCACTTTATACCAACATCGGGCTGGGCACGATTCGCGTCCCGATACGTTTGAACTGCGTTCCCGAAATAACTCTATTTACGTTGCGCGCCCGACGAAGCGGCTAGCGTTAATGATCGACGCGGTTAGTGTTATCGCCATTGCCAAGAACTCAAGGTCCAGTTGCGGTCTCCTTCCACGGCAACTGCCGCAGCGTAACCATCCTTGACAGCTACTTCTCGCAAAGACCATCGCTGTGGCTGTGCATTGTCCGGCTCGCGACAGTCTAACAACTCAGCGGGAGATCCCGGCATTAGAGAAACGTCGAATCGGTCTAAAGGAAAGGAAAGCCCTTCTCCCCTGCCTTTGATGTAGGCCTCTTTACGAGTCCAGCAATTGAAAAATGCCTCGGTTTGTTTATCGCTGGGAACAGAGCGAAATACCGCAACTTCTTTCTTTGAAAAAAACCGCTCGGCAATCTGCTGGGTTGCGCGGTCCTCGTTGATATGCTCCACGTCTACACCGACTGCGCGGTTTCGAGTGAATGCGTATAGCACGAGCTCATGGGAATGTGAAACATTAAAGCGGATATCGGTCTCGATAGGATCGGAAATGGCAGGCTTGCCGTACTTTGAATAGGAGAATCGTAACTTTTCAGGAGCTTGCTCAAGATACCGGCCCAAAAGCAAACGAAGAATTGCGCGCGCGCTAATGAAGCGTTGCCGGTCCCGCTCGAAAATAAAGCGATCAGCTCTTTGGCGCTCATCAGGCGTAAGAATGCCGGAGTAAGACGCAAGTTTGTCAGCCGGTTGTAACAAACTGGCTCGCCAAATGTGCACATCTGCTTGGGTGAGGGTTAAGTGCTGAGGGGACGGTAGCCATGAACCTTCTGCTATTTGGTCGCCCGAGTTGTGAAAATCAAGCTGCAGGATCTCAACTCCACAGGACAGCCAATATTAACGACGTGGACGGGATTTAAGCCATCCGAACTTCGAATGTTTCAGTGCTTTTCGTCCGGTTTCGCGTGCTAACGCCTTTACCCGTTCGGCGTGAATCGCATTGCTGTCGCTTAGACTCACTTCCACTAAGGTCACTGTGTTGCTCTGTATAGCCGTTCGCAACACAGACTCGGCATTGCCTTCCAGGTAGACGTAGTCCGCACCGACCGCCTGTGCAAACAGCTCAAGATTTGGCGTGAGTAAATCGGTGGCATGAGTATGTCCGAAGCGAGAAATTTGCTGGAGGCGAATTTGCCCGAGAGCGCCGTCATTAAAGATGATAATGGTTAGCGGAATCTCCTCGCGCACTGCGGTGATGATCTCCATTCCGCTTATAGCGAAGCCGCCGTCACCGACTATTGCCACGACCTTCCTGTTTGGACAGGCGAGCTTTGCTCCGATGGCAGAGGGTAATCCGAAACCCATGGATTGAAAATCCGACGGTGAAACGATTCCTCGTGGGCTGTGCACTCGGAAGTGCCTCGAGGCCAACACTTGATGCAATCCAGAATCCGTGACCAGACAGGCATCGGGTGGCATGGTTTTTCTGAGGGTCGCGAAAAAGCCGGCTGGCGTAGAAGGATCTGCACCATAAACTTTGGGTTCTGGTTCGTTTGCGTAGTCTCCCCCGGATTTCTTGTACGCAGCTAAGTCTTGGGCACTCCATTCAGAACGCGGCAGCGTCGCTCCTGCGATCGAGGCTAGCAGTTGGTTCAGAAAAATACCGGCATCCGAGTGAATGGCGAGCCTTGCTGGATAGTTTGCATTGAGCACTTCCGTCGAGGCATCAACGTGGATCAGCTTGTCTTGTGGTATTCGAAGCTGAAATCCGTGAGTGCCATTCTGCGAAAACTTGCAGCCAATCGCAATAATCAAATCGCTGCGCTCGAAAACTGAATTGAGGGCGTGCAGCGCCGGTTCCGAATAAACAAAACTTAAGACATCTGGATGATCCTCCGGAACCACTCCGCGCCCCGAGCGAGTTGTGATGACGGGTGCATTCAAGATCTCAGCAAGCCCTCGAATTTGCTCAGCAGATTCGCTGACACCTTGCCCAATAAAGAGCACTACTCGACGGCTTTTCTCTAATGCTCGAACAACATCTTTGATAGCCGCGGGATCGGGCAAGGGAAGCGGTCTTTCCCGTCCTATGCTGTTTTCAGAAACCTCCGCCTCTTCCCAAATCGCACGGGGTTTCACCAGCAACAAGACCGGGCCGGGTTCGCCCGCCGTTGTAGCGGCATAAGCTTCTTGCACAGCGCCTTGGATGTTTGCAGCGCAATCCACCTCCACAATGTGTCTAACCATGGGCGCGAGAAGGGCCTTCTGATCAATCCATTGCCGATGGAACTTTTTGTTCGAGTCCTCAACTGGTTGGTTGGCGATATATATAAGAGCCGATGAATCCTGAGAAGCTTCGGCAATCGCGGCTACGGTGTACGCAAATCCCGGCCCAGGAATCGTGGTCAAAACCCCGACTTTGCCGGATGCTCGATAGTACCCATTCGCCATGAAAGCAGCTGCCAGCTCATGCGTCGCCAGGACGGTTCGTATGGACGATCGGCGCAGCGCTTCAAAGAACAAAACGTTCTGCGATCCGGGCAAGCCAAAGATGTGCTTAACCCCAAGTTTTTCGAGCTCCACGCAGAGGAGCGTTCCTCCGGTTAACTTTGCCATATCAATTGAGCAGCTTACAGCAGAGTGGCGGTACCTTTCATCAAATGGTAATTACGAATAGAAAGTTTATTGAGGTTTAAGCTTTCGCGGTTAGTACGCGTTCAGACTTCGTCCCTGCCCTGGTCCTGAGCCACTCGATCAACGTTTTACGAGATGAGGCAGAGAGATCGGTGAAACGAATGCCGAAGGTGCGGTCCGCACGTTGCCATACTACTTCTCCTTCAGCTCTGAGCATCGCTTGCGTATCCGGGAGCGTGCATTCAAAGTCAAATCGGGTAGATGACAACTGTTCCACGCAGCGGATCGCCGCGCCTGTGTCGCTGATGTCTTCCATTACGCCCGAGATTGTTCGGCCCTTCTCATTTATGAGCTTAACGGGGAAGTCCACCTGAATTCGTTTAGATCCGCCGCGCCGTTCACGCGCCATGAGGTTTCGGACCGCTCTCAGCCCGTACCGCACCCTATCCTGCGACAGCGGCTTATAGAGAATAACTTGGGCGCCAGTCTGGAACGCAGCCGCTACACTGGTGGGCGTGCCCGCTAACATGATGCGCACAGACTTCTCATAGCCGGGAAGAGTTAGTGCTTGATTGAGTACTCCAAGAGCGCCCGAGACCTGATCATCCACTGCAATTGCATCAAAGCAGTCTGATGTGAGCGCTTTGCCAGCTCCTAGCGCATGCAGGCAATGCTCAACGTCGACACCGAGGTCTTTAAAGACGCGGGCCATTATGCGTACAGACAAGTCATCCTCGCATAGTAGTAGAGCCCTGAGCATACAAATCGATGCTATGAATTACCCTCGATGCGGGCAAGTTACAAAAGTTTCCTCGGTACGCTGAAAAGAGCTAACTTGACGCATCTGGGAGGCGATCCGCAAATTCCAAACGCTAGTTCAGACGAATCCAAGTCCGGGACTTTGCGGATCTTTCCACCGCATCCAGAACCTTCTGTACCGCTACTCCGTCCTCGAAGTTGGCATGAAATTGACTCCCGTTTGTGGAGCCAAGCTCGAGTGTCGTAAGGAAGTCTCCCAAGGTAGCAATAAATGTATGCTCGTAGCCGATGGCATGACCAGGCTTCCAAAAGTTTTGCCAGTAAGGATGATTCGGTCCTGTGACCATCAAATCGCGAGCGCCTTGAATATTCGGGGCATCCGTTGCGTCGTAAAACCTGAGGCGATTCATTTCATCGAAATCAAAGCTCAACATTCCCTTTGAACCATTCATCTCGAAAGTATTCCGGTTACGGCAGCCAACTCCGTAGCGGGTGGCTTCGAAACTCCCAATGCTTCCATTTGCGAATCGGACCAGGATTACGGCAGCGTCATCCACATCGCGTCCTGGAAAAAATGTGTGCGCCATCGCGTTTAGCTCTGTAATGGGCCCGTTTAGATATAGGGCGAGATCGACGACATGAGAGAGCAGATCTCCGATCGCTCCCGATCCAGCCTGAGTCCGCAAGTAACGCCAGGTCGCCGTTTTCGATGGATCATTTCCCGACTGGTTCAGGTACACCGCTCGATAGTGGTAAGGCTGTCCCAGCTTTCCATCTGCAATGAGTTCCTTCGCGAAAGCGATTGCGGGCACGCGCCGGTAGTTGAACCAGACGAGGTTCGCAACGGTCTGTGACGCTTCTGCCATCTTCTCAGCCTCCTTGAGAGACATCGCAAGCGGCTTTTCGCAGAGAACGATTTTTCCCGCTTTGGCGGCGGCTATCGCAATGGGAGCGTGAAGTGCGTTCGGAACGGCAATGTCGACAACTTGGATGTCTGGTCTATTTACCACCTTCTGCCAATCGGTTTCGGTCTCCTGCCATCCCCATTTGGAAGCCATGGATTCCAGCTTGGCGCGGTCTCTTCCGCAGATCATTTTGCGATGGAGATCATAGGAAGAATCAAAGAAGTGTCCGACCTGATGAAAGGCATTGGAGTGAACCCGGCCCATAAAACCGGAGCCGATCATAGCAACATTCAGCGTTTTTTGGGACATGGTTGATCGGATACTGCTTGCTCTCCTTGGGAAACACCCAGAGTATCACCTAGACGAAAAGGCTCAGTTTCTCTGCAATCTTTTTCACTCAAACCAGCAGTTTCGTAGCTACAAGAAAAGCAAGTGGCTGATAATCAGCAGCTTAGAGGATCTCATCCTTGGAGTTTCAATTGCCGATGACAATAGTAACTTAGGAGAGCCGTAGCGTTCCTCTTCTCCGCTATGACTCGAGAATGGTTGACGCCGATGTTGCTCGGGAAGCTCTGGCCGCTTCTATTGATCGTATGCACCTCGGCGAGCTTTGCCTCACCTGAAATCGCTTCCCCGCGAGCTTCGGAGCGGCACCGCTCGCTATTTAATCGCGAGCAGCAGCTCTGGCGCTTGGCAGTCCATGATTCCAAGTTTTCGCCCGTTCTGCATTCCACCAATCAAACAACTTGTGCGGAGACTGCAGTACCGGAGCCCATCGCGACACCAAATCCATTGCTAGAGCGAATCGATCAAGACGCGAAACTCAGCATCAGCTTTATAGTTGGCACCGATGGCCGGGTTCATAGCCCCTTCATTCTCGACAGCGCCGGGCTACCCGAGGCTAGCAATGCTTTGAGCACGGTGCGCAGCTGGCGATATCGCCCGGCTACCTGTAACGGTGTTCCCACGGAAGCAGAAGCACAAGTCGCGTTTTCCACTCGCTAAATACCTTTTCGGCTAGAATGAGCGTTAAAGGATTATTCGTTGGATCAGGAAAAGCTTCCAAAACCGGGAAACAATTCAGCGCGAAAAGATTCGGAGGAACTCATTCCCGACCCAGCCGTGGATGAATTCCTGAATCGCATGAAGTACGATTTGCGACGTCCCAAACCTGGACAGGAAGCGGTTGAAGCAGCGATGCAGGCAATGCAGCGCCTTACGCTCGAAATCGACAGTGAAGACTCAGGTGATGTTCCCGTGGAAACTGATGGAACGATAGAAATTGCGTGCCATGCTTGCGGTGGAAACAATC
>JAOAPG010000318.1 GCA_025462785.1 Acidobacteriaceae bacterium | reverse complement strand
GCTTCGCAGGATTCCGCTGCGGCAGCGCAGAAAGTTCCCGTAATTGACGGTGGTGCTGGCCCCTGCTCGCTGGAACTTGTCGTGACCGCTGACAGCAAACCTGTCTATGCTGCCGCCGTAAAGGTTCACATAGCTTATGGATTTGGCGGGGTGCGTAAGCTTGATCTGGAGGCAAGCACCAATATAGACGGTAAAGTGAAATTCATTGGACTGCCTTCGCGCGTCCGCCGGCCACCGCTGGAATTTCAGGCTTCAAAAGATCAACTGCTGGGCACAGCCACGTATGATCCTGACTCGGAGTGCCAGGCCAAGCACGACATCGCACTGGAAAAGGCGAGCCCGCAACAGAGTCAGTAGGTTGGCTTTTGCCGAGCAGGAGCACACGCGCCTGCAGAGTGATGAGGCCAATCCCTCAATCGACATCAGCACTGGAATTGCAGCGTAGGATCGGTCCTAGTACGGTCCCATCCTTCTTTCGCGTTTATTGGAAGGCGATGGGAAATTTTGGCAAAGCGACTTGATCGCGGCCTTCCCAGTCCGATTCTCACCGTTTGACGTCATCGACGATCACGTGCTCCTCCGAAACAAAGTAGGCGACCTTGCTGTGGTCGATGAATTTAGCCTCGTTCTCGGTGGAGGTCCTCCATTCGGCCGATTGACGAGCCGCCAAGAGCGCCTCGATGTCGTCGAACCAAAGCTCTGCCATACCGTCTGGTTTAAAGAAGACGCCAGGCGCGTGCTTGTCGCCGGGAACAGAAATACGATGGCTTTGCACCAGACGGCGCAAGCCGGGAATCCGCGCACCGATGGGACCGTGGATATTCTTCCAGTAATGAAAGAATTCCTCGTCGGTGAGTCCGGCCTTCTTGGTGATGCAGTACAAGACCTTGATCATGAGTCCCTTCCTTAGATATGACCTGCCTCCGCGCCTCCTGCCTCGATTAGAATCAAATGGTACAAAATATAATTGTGCCCAAGGTTGCGAAAACGACCAACGGCTGCTCCTAAAAAATGACTGCTCTTAAAATCGGCGTTCTTGCCCTTCAGGGCGATTTCGATGCACACTGCAAACGGCTCGAAGAGCTGGGTGCAGAAGTTGTGCTCGTGAAAAAGCCTGAGCAACTCGATGCTATCGATGGCCTCGTAATCCCCGGCGGTGAGTCCGGGACATTTCTCAAGCTCCTCGGCGAAGCTGGTTTTGAAAAGCTCAAGCAATTTGTACGAGCCAAACCTACGTTCGGAACCTGCGCAGGTGCAATTCTTCTTGCCAATGAGGTCTCTAATCCCACGCAGGCGGGCCTAGGCGCGATCGACATTGGCATTCGCCGCAATGCTTATGGACGGCAGGTGGATAGTTCGATCCGCGAGGGACAGCTTCTCCTGGACAAACTCGGCGACTCTGGCGTCGAAATGGTTTTTATTCGCGCCCCGAAGATCGAGCGCGTGGGGCCGGAGGTCGAAGTGCTAGCAACCGAGGGTGAAGATCCGGTGATGGTGCGGCAGGGAAGGACGATGGCCGCGACATTCCATCCCGAACTCAGCGATGATACTCGCATCCATCAGGCATTTCTGGATTTGATCGGCAATTCACACACGCCGCACGGCAAATAAAACGGTCTCTCTTCAGGAACGCAAAGCAATTCTTTTGGCGTAAGTCACTATCTATGACGCCATAGTTTCACTCTGTGAAACTGGTATTCTCCGAACGCTTGATCGTGAGTCCCGCAGTGATAAAGTTCTGTAACGGACATCTATATTCCATTCGCAAGTAGTGTTTGCGCTATGAATGCGGAGGTCTGTCCGTAGGCGCAACCTAAACTCGTTCGAGGGAAACAGCTCTGCATGGGAAAAACTGATTATCGAATCGCCTTTCGTGGTCCGCTCGCCCGAACGATCATCGTTACCGCTCTCGTATTCTTCGCCTTAATCCCTGGAGCAACTTTTGCGCAAGCCGGTTCCGACGCGTCCTCCAGCCAGATTGCGACGGTTCGCGTCGATACGACGCCCGCTCACGTCATCAACTCTTTTGATCCTGACAGTGCCCTTGGCAGCTCCATGGATGTTCTCTCTCACACTGGAATAGATCAGGTTTATTCTCCACACATCGTTCAAGAGGCTTTGTCGGCCGGGTGGGGGCCGATTACTTATCGAAACAATAGCGAGCTTCGCATGGCCGCATGGCATTGGACTGAGAATGGTGCGTGGAGCGATGCAGCGAATAAGAGCGGATATTTTACTGGCAGCGCTGAGCTCAAAGAACCGCTTCGCTACATCCTCTCTTATGCTTTGCCGCACCGGGGATTTTCGACCAGCGGCGATACCCCGCTGCAGGGTCCTAATCTCACATATTGGAAGAGCAATCCGTATCTCACGAGTAAATTCACGAATGAAAGAGACTCGCTGCATCCGCAATGGGTTGTTGTTGATTTGAAAGCTGAGAAGCCGGTCGATGCTGTCCGCATCTCATGGGCCAGCCCATATGCAACGACCTATCAGGTGGAGTACTGGGTAGGAAAAGATGCGCTGGACTTCGACTTCGGTCCTCATGGCGAGTGGGAAGGTTTTTCGTCAGGAATAATCAAGAATGGATCCGGTGGAACGATAGTTTTGAAGTTGGCGGAGA
Source organism: Acidobacteriaceae bacterium (assembly GCA_025462785.1). Classification (GTDB taxonomy): domain Bacteria; phylum Acidobacteriota; class Terriglobia; order Terriglobales; family Acidobacteriaceae; genus JAOAPG01. The sequence goes on along the minus strand of JAOAPG010000318.1, from coordinate 21,134 downwards.
CTCCTGTCTCTACACGATTCGTGCGCGTCCTCATGACGGAATCATCGAACACTTGTGATGAACATGGAGCGCAGGATGTTCGCAACTGTGTGGGATACGCCATTCGAGAAATCCGTGCCGGCTCGGTGGACAGCAGCGGCGCTTTTACTGAGGTCCAGAAAGTCTTCACCGATAAACCCACCACCTACACGTCTTCCTCGATCGATCCCTGGCACTCTGCCGCCGACGTAAACGCCACCGGCAATTATCAGCACAGTGGCTTCGACGTTTTCTTCACCAGCGGAATCACCAACAACCTGCCCGCGATGATCCCGGTTACCATGCTTTACGGAACGCCCGAAGACGCAGCCGCTGAAATCGCCTATATCGAAAATCGTAAGTACGACCTTGGCTACGTCGAGATGGGCGAAGAACCAGATGGCAAACATGCCATGCCGGAAGACTATGCGGCGCTGTACATTCAGTGGGCAGCTGCCATTCATAAAGTTGATCCGAAGCTCAAGCTAGGCGGGCCAGTTTTCGAAGGAGTGAATGAAGACATTCACGTATGGCCTGACGCTCAGGGCCGGACTTCCTGGATGGGTCGCTTTGTCGATTATCTAAAAGCACATGGTCATCTGGCGGATCTTGCTTTCGTCTCATTCGAGCACTATCCGTTTGAACCGTGCACGATAAATTGGAAGACCTTGTACACTGAGCCCCAACTGATGAAGCACATCCTGCAAGTGTGGCGAGACGACGGCGTGCCCAAGGATGTTCCGCTCATGGTGACGGAGAATCACCTCGCTTCTAATCTCACCGGGCCCATGACCACGATCTTCGCGGCGCTCTGGCTAGCGGACAACGTCGGGTCTTTCTTTGAGGGCGGAGGCGCGGCTTTCTATCATTCGCCAATTCAACCTCAAGGCTTACAAGATAGTTGCCTCGGCTGGGCTTCATGGTCGAATTTTGTCGCCGATGACAATTACAACATCAGGGGATACACTTCGCCCTACTTCGCCGCGCACATGATCAACCTCGAGTGGGTGCAACACCGCTCGGGCGCCCATCGCATGTTCCCTTCGTCCAGCGATATTAAAGACAGCGAGGGCAATGCGCTCGTTACATCGTATGCCCTGCATCGTCCTGACGGAGAGTGGTCTCTCATGTTGGTGAATCGCGACGAGAATAATCCACACACAATTCAGGTGGCATTCAATGATTCGAAAAGTAAGCAGAGCAAATATTTCTCCGGGCCGGTAAGGTTTGCGACTTTCGGCAGCGAGCAGTACGTATGGATCAATGATGGTCAAAATAGTCACGCTGATCCGGACGGGCCGCCAGTGGCGACTATGCTCCAGGGAGGACTACAAGACACTTTTACTTTGCCGGAGGCTTCTGTCACCGTACTCCGCGGAAAAGTAGAGGGGCTTTCCAACTAAGAACAAGTGCGACAATGTCGATGATTTACTCACGGAGATTGATGTGCCTCATTGCAATACGCTGATCCGGAACGTAACAGTCATAGATGGCAGCGGGTCGGAGCCGCAGGGCGCTAATGTCGCGATTGTCGAGGACCGCATCGGAGAGATTGGAAAACTTGACGGATACACGGCAGAGCACATCGTGGATGGAAGCGGCAAGGTGTTGGCTCCGGGCTTTATAGATGTGCACACCCACGATGATCTCTATTTGATTCGCAACCCAGAGATGTTGCCTAAACTGTCACAAGGAGTCACCACCGTGATTGTCGGCAACTGCGGCATCAGCGCTGCGCCTGTTCAACTTTCGGGCGAGTTGCCAGATCCGATGAACCTTCTGGGTGAAGCTAATGCATTTTGTTTCCCGTCTTTTGCTGGATATGTTGCGGCTGTCAATGAAGCGCGACCAGCAGTGAATGTGGCTGCGCTCGTGGGACATACATCTTTGCGCAACAATCACATGGATCGGCTTGATCGTGCGGCGAATCCGTCCGAAATCCCAAGAATGCGCGTCCGGCTGCAGGAATCCCTGGATCAGGGCGCGCTCGGCTTAAGCAGCGGACTAGCCTACCTGTCAGCCAACTCGGCTTCCACCGAAGAAGTGATGGCTTTAGCCGAACCGCTGGCAAAGGCTGGCGCGATTTACACGACGCATTTGCGGAGTGAAACTGACACGGTACTAGACGCCATGGACGAGGCTTTCCGCATCGGACTGCGCGCCAAGGTTCCAGTAGTCATCTCTCATCTGAAGTGTGCAGGCCTCGACAACTGGGGCCGCGCCGGTGAAGTGCTGCAATCACTCGATAAGGCGATCTCGCGGCAGGACGTCGGGTGCGACTGCTATCCCTATGCCGCTAGCTCAAGCACCCTTGACCTTCGTCAAGTGGATGACCGAATTACGATTACAATCACCTGGTCCAATCAACACCCTGAGATGGCCGGTCAGACGCTCTCGCAAATTGCCCATACCTGGGATGTATCGCAGATCGAAGCCGCTCGTCGCTTGCAGCCGGCTGGTGCGATTTATCACAGTATTTCGGAAGACGACATGCGCAGCATCCTGCGACATCCGACAACTATGATCGGCTCTGATGGTTTGCCCAATGATCCATTACCGCATCCGCGCCTTTGGGGAACGTTTCCGCGTGTGCTTGGCTACTACAGCCGCGACCAAGGGCTATTTTCTATCAGCGAAGCTATACGAAAAATGACAGGTCTCCCAGCGCAGCGTTTCGGTCTGACTCGCCGCGGGTTGATTCGGGAAGGCTACAATGCGGACCTGGTTTTGTTTGATCCCGAAAGGGTGCGCGATGCCGCTACATTCGATTATCCAACTCGCGCGTCACAAGGGATTGATGCAGTGTGGGTGAACGGTATGTTGTCTTATCGAAACCAGGCGTCGACCGGCCAGCGCGCGGGACGCTTCCTTCCTCGCCAAGCACCGGTATCTAAATCTTGATGGCAGCCGTAATAATGGAAAACCACGGAGCCTTTCTGCTGTTCTCTGCACTGGGCGCCGTGATTACGCTCGTCGTTCTCATCGCACGCTTCAAGATGAATCCATTCATTGTGCTGTTCACTGTGTCGCTTGCGTTAGCCCTGGTTACGGGAATGCCCGCTGAGACTGTTGTCAAATCGTTTGAGGCTGGCGCGGGCGCCACCTTGGGCCACATCGCTATTGTGGTCGCGCTGGGCACCATGCTCGGCAAGATGATGGCCGAATCAGGCGGATCAGACCGGATTGCCCAAACATTGATCCGTCTCTTTGGCGAACAGCATGTGCCTTGGGCCATGGTGGTCATCGGATTTGTCGTCGGCCTGCCAGTGTTTTTTGAAGTCGGGTTTGTTTTGCTAGTGCCGATTGCGTTTAACGTTGCCAGGCGGACTGGCACATCGCTGGTCTTGGTCGGTCTGCCTATGGTTGCGGGACTCTCGGTCGTTCACGGACTCGTGCCGCCACATCCCGCAGCGATGTTAGCGGTAGCTGCGTACAACGCCGACATAGGGAAAACCATTCTCTACGCTTTGTTGGTTGGTATTCCCACAGCTGTGATTGCCGGACCACTTTATGCGAAACTGATTGCGAGGCATATCCGCCTCAGTGACGATAATCCGATTGCCGCGCAATTCATTGATGACAATCCCAGGCGCGATCTACCGAGCTTCGGCCTGACGCTGGCAACTCTTTTACTTCCGATTGTGTTGATGATGATCGGTAGTTGGGCAGACAGCATTTCGGCTCCTCAGAGCAAAGTGAATAACACTCTGCATCTGATCGGCGGCGCCGACATTGCTTTGCTAATTGGCGTGATTGTCAGTTTTATTACCTTCGGGAGAATGCGTGGATTCTCGCGCGACGCAATTTTGAAGTTCACGAACGAATGTCTGGCTCCTACCGCGACTATCACGTTGCTGGTTGGGGCGGGTGGGGGATTTGGACGGATCCTGCAAGACAGCGGCACTTCACAGGCAATTATCGATGTTGCGCTTCATGCGCACATGTCGATACTCGTTTTGGCTTGGCTAGTCGCTGCCTTGGTGCGCCTCGCGACTGGCTCGGCCACAGTTGCCATGACGACAGCTGCAGGTATCGTGGCGCCGATTGCAATGCATATGACGGGGGTTCGGCCGGAACTACTGACTATCGCAACGGGCGCCGGTTCACTGATTTTCTCTCACGTGAATGACGGAGGGTTCTGGCTCATCAAAGAGTATTTCAGTATGAGCGTCACTCAAACCCTGAAGACCTGGTCGATTTGCGAAACGATTATTTCAGTGATGGGGCTGCTGTTGACGATCGCATTATCGGTGGCGACTTAAGTCGCGAAGACAGGTTTCTTGCTCAGGCGAAATCTAATTCGAGTTCATCGACATAACACCAGCCCCAGTTTTCGCCGGGCTCAATCGAGCGCATAATCGCGTGCTTGGTCGCGTGGAAGTGCTTCGTCGCATGTTTATTCTTAGAAGAATCGCAACAGCCAACTTTCCCGCAACTCAGGCATAAGCGAAGATGTACCCATCGGTCACCCAACTTCAGACACTCTTCACAACCTCGAGTATGCGGCTGGACGTCCTTTATCTGGTCGAGATGCGTACACTGCGCCATTATTTTGCCCCGTTAGGCTGCTTGATTGGAATGCGTATCTGAAAAGATGTTTCGCCGGGCTTGGACTCGAAAGTGATTTCTCCGTGATGGTTTCGAATAATTCTGTAGGCTGTGTCCAGACCGAGGCCAGTGCCATCGCCGACTCCCTTAGTCGTGAAGAACGGTTCGAAGATATGAGCTTTTACATCGTCAGGAATACCGGGGCCGTTATCGATGACCTCGACGAATACCGTGTCTAGTTCACGGGAGGTGCGGATGCGAAGTTCACCTTTGCCGCGCATTGCATCAATGGCATTGTCGATGAGATTGGTCCAAACCTGGTTCAATTCGCTTCCGTGAGCAAATATCCGTGGCAGAGTCTTGTCGTATTCTCGCGTAACACTGACGCCCTTCTTCAGGCGAAATTTTAGCATCGTCAGCGTACTGTCGATACCTTGATGGATATCGATCTCCTGCTCCGGCAACTGATCCATGTAAGAATACTCTTTGACCGCGCGAACCAGTTCGGAGATGCGGCCGGTCGCAGATTCGATTTCGCGGATCAGCTTTTCCGCGCTCACCGCCGATACAATCCGCGTCAGCGCATCGTGAAGAATCCGCGCGTCGAACTTTCCAATCAGACGCTCTAGCGCGTCTCTTTGCACATTGGCCTCGACCAGCGCAGGAGCGAATTTGGAGGCATCGGGAATGCCGTGCTGCTCAAGCCATGCAGTTACTTCCTCTTCACGATCGCTTTGTACAAGCGAATCCAGAGCGGGCGCTGAGGTCAGTTTCTCGATTATTTTGTCTTCACAGTATGCTAGGAAAGAACGTTGATCGAGCGTTAGTGCCACTTCATCGAGTCTGATGTTGGCCTTGCGTAGATCGTTCGTGCATCGCCTAAGTCCTTCAGCCGCTCGTCGAGCAGAAGACGCAGGATTATTCAGCTCGTGCGCGAGCCCAGCCGAGAGCTTCCCTAATGCCATAAGCTTGTCCCGCTGCTGTTCGGCACTACTCGCAGCGCGGATTCGATCAGCCAATACATATACAAGTCGCTGTAGCAATTGTGGGATTCGCTCCAGCATCTCGGGAAAGCGGTCTTTATGCAGGCGGGCGATGCGGGTTGATCCAAATGCCCGGAACGAAAGCGGGAAGACTGTCATGCGTGAAAACGGCAGCATGCCTGTTACCTGTCCTGCATGCGCCACATACGTAGTAGATTCCCCGGAACTTTCTCGCCGTCCGCGTAATTCGCCTTCGAGCAACACGATTAGCGAATCGGCCGGAGCGCCCTCATAGTTTGCCACTTCCCCGGAAGCTAACCGAATGTCTTCGGAATTGTAAGCGAACCACTCGAGCTGCTCCTCGCTAAGATCCGCAAAGATGGAGATCTTACGCAATGCAACTTTTAACGACTCACTCTCTGTACTGCTTGCGGCATTTGTAACTTCGCTGTCAGGCATTAGGAAACCTTGCTTAAATATTGGTGGACGAATTGAATCGCAATCGAACCTTCACCTACGCCGGAAGCCACGCGCTTGATGGAACCATGCCGGACGTCTCCTACGGCGAAAATGCCGGGAACATTCGTTTCTAAGAGTGCGGGATCGCGGTCGAGCGACCATCCCTTGGGACGCTTTCCTTCTCGCATCAAATCGGGCCCCGTCATCACAAAACCGCGAGGGTCGCGCTCAACGGTTCCATCAAGCCAACCGGTTCGGGGTTCGGCACCGATGAAGATGAATAACGCCGCTGCTGGAACTCGCGAAGTGTCCCCGGTCTGATCGCATTGAATTGAGAGTTCTTCTAAGTGATCGTCTCCATGCACTTCGATAATCCGGCTACGATATTCCACCTGAATATTGTCTACGCCTTTAATTTGATCAATTAAGTATTGCGACATGGTAGCGGCAAGCGAATCGCCACGAACCAGCATCACGACCCGTCGCGCATATTGCGAGAAGAACATCGCAGCTTGGCCAGCCGAATTCGCGCCGCCGACAATGTAGACGTCCTCGCCGCGGCACGAAATTGCCTCCGTCGCGCCGCCGCCGTAATATACGCCTGCTCCTTGCAAGCGGTCTAGGCCCGGGACGTCGAGCTTTCTCCACTGCACTCCCATGGCAAGCAGCAATGCGTGGCACGAAAGCTGATTTCCATCGCTAAGTTGTACGTTCCGGTAAGGACCTTCTACTCGAATTGAAGTCGCCTCTTGCGGGGAGACTATCTCCACTCCGAACCGGCGTGCCTGCGCCACAGCCCTCCGAGCCAAATCCGCACCGGACAAACCAGAGGGAAATCCGAGATAGTTTTCGATGCGTGAGCTTAGTCCGGCCTGTCCTCCCGGCGCTTCGCGCTCGACCATCACGGTCTTCAGCCCTTCGGAGGCTCCATAAACAGCAGCAGCCAGACCCGCCGGACCACCACCGAGGATCGCCAAATCATAGAACTCCAAGCCGGCTCGCGTGCGTAGCCCCAGCATCGCAGCAATCTGCTGCGAAGTTGGCTCCGGCAAGCGGTTGCCATCGGGAAATAAGACCAGCGGCAATTTGAGTTCTTCGCCTTGCAAACTCTCCATGAGGCGATTGACTTCTGGCTCACGCTCCGCTGCATCCGCATCCAGCCATTGGTAAGGCACCTGGTTCCGGGCGAGGAAAGTTCTTACGTCATAGGACTTCGATGACCAACGTGTCCCGAGTACCCGCACGCCTTCGAATGGAGGATGAAAGTCTGCCGACCAATCATCCAGCAGATCATCCAGTACTGGATAAAGGTGCTGCTCCGGGGGATCCCACGGCTTGAGAAGATAATGATTCAGCTGGACAGCATTGATCGCCTTGATCGCAGCTTCGGTGTCTGCGTACGCGGTGAGCAGCACGCGTTTGGCGTTGGGATAGAGCTTGATCGCCTCAACCAGAGTCTCGACGCCGTTCATCTCCGGCATCCGATGATCGACCACTAGGAGTGCCACCGCATCGTTACGCTGCTGCAACCGGCGCAATAAATCCAATGCCGCTATTCCTGACTCGGCTCGCAAGATTCGGTATCGGTCGCTGTAGCGCTGACGTAAATCTCGCTCGATCGCACGCAATACATCTGGATCATCATCTACGGTCAGGATTACGGGTTTCGCCATGAAAAATACCTTTGTAATCGGGATCGGATTCTTAATGCGCCTGGACCTGCAATGATTCGATGTTAACAGGTCGGCGAATCACTGACTTATTGCGATTCAGATGTTTTCAGCGAGTCTGAAGATTCAAAATGAGGGGTATTCGGTAGTTCTATAAGAACCCGGTCGCAGAGAAATGGCTGGGCTGCTTTAGCGCTAAGTTTAGATTTTTGGTATGGGGCTAGCTCTTTGTTGTTCACTTCCGCCTGGGAGCGGTAGAGAGCTCGCGCTACTTTGTGGGTTGCGACAAAATAAAGATAGCAAACGCCAGCATCACCAAGCCTTCGACCATTTGGCTCCGGCATGTTGATCGTCTCGCAAACGCGAATCGATACCGGCTTGGGTTTCAATCAATCTTCCAAACAGCCAGAGAACGTCCGACAAGCGATTTAAATACGCAATGATCTCCGGCTCAACTGAACCACCACTTTCTGTTAGCCGGACAACGTTGCGCTCAGCGCGGCGGCACACGGTGCGCGCAATATCAAAAGCGGCTGCTTCGGTATTTGCGCCTGGCAAAGACCAGTCGGAGAGGATGCCTTCGGTGGCTTCGAGTTATGAACAAGATCCGTGAGTTGGTCCACATCTTCCGTTGTCACAGGAGATGCCCCCTTCTTCTTCGAGGACGGCGTCGCCAGTGCACCGCCTACACGAAACAGCGCCTTCTGGATTTCTTCTGTCCGCGCACGAAGCTCCGGGTTTTGGCAAATGCTGCGCGCAAAACCGAGCACGGAGTTCAGTTCGTCGACTGAGCCATAGGTTTCCACTCGCAGGTCGGCTTTGGAAACCCGAACTCCTCCCACTAATCCGGTCTGGCCACCGTCGCCGTGCTTGGTTGCGATACTCATGTCGTCTCTCCTTGGTGCTTCAGTGATTAACCGGCAGATCGATACTCGCGGCCAGGCTTTCGCAAATGACGTTCCTGTCAATCGATATTACAGTTCCATAAGCTTTCGTCCTACTCCATGCCTCTTGCTCTGAGACTCCGCAGAACCGAGTCAGCACTTCGCGAATGAATCCCGCATGGGTCACTACCGCTATGCAGGAAGCTGATGCTTGCTGAGTCAAGAACTCAATCTCATCGCAAACTCTTGTTTGAAACCGCTGGTAAGACTCTCCTTCGGGCGCGGCTACATTCGGGTGGGACTCCATCCAATTCCTCGCTTGCTCCGGATTGCGGGCTTGAATCTCACTCCAGGAAAGTCCTTCCCATAAGCCAAAGTGAATCTCGCGTAATCCACGACGCACTTGAAGTTCTAATTGAAAAGGATCAGCAATAGGTTTCGCCGTCTCTAACGCCCGCTTGAGATCGCTGGCATAGATCCGTGAAATAGGGAAGTCCGAGAGTTCACGAATCGCGGTAACGAGCTGGCTTCGTCCGCGTTCATTCAGACTGGGATCCGAGTGGCCACAGAATCGTCCCGCCATATCAGTTTCAGCATGACGAATGAAGAGAAATGGCGTCATTAACTCCAGACTCCGCACAAGTAGACGGCTATTTCTGTCAGCTGATTCGTGGCTCCGAAACAATCGCCAGTGATTCCGCCAATCCGGCGGTAATAGTAGACACCGCTTAAGGTCGTGACGGCAAAAGTCACCAGCAGCGGAATCCAGAACTCTCTTTGTAATGCATACGCCACGATAGCTAAGCTGAGCAGAGTTCCAATCGCAAAAGATGCCAGCGATATCCTTTCGGCAATACGCGCACCCTGTCCGGCATCCTCTCGTGCTGGCCGCAGAAAGTAACTCAATGGCAGCGCAGTCCATTGGCATAGAACGTGCGCGGAAAGCACGACCGCCATAAAACGGTTCATCGGAAGCGTCGAAAGCAGTAGCAATCTGGCCAGCATGGAAATAATAAGAGCCAGTGCGCCGTAGCTTCCAATCCGGCTGTCTTTCAGAATAGTAACAATCTGTTCACGATTCCAGCCACCACCAAACGCATCTGCGACATCTGCCAAGGCGTCCTCGTGAAGGGCACCTGTGATCAGCACAAGAAAGGTGAGCACCAGCAACGCGACTAAAGCCCGGTTGAGATGTGGCGTGAGCAAGCGCTGAAGTAAAGATGCCGACAGCCCAATGAAGAGACCGACAACCGGAAAGAACTTGGTAGAGCGCGATAACGAATCTGGCTCGTAAGGAACGTGCGAAATCGGTAAGCGAGTCAGAAATTGAAAAGCGACCAGGAGCTCCCGGAACGCGCGCTTCAAGTGAGCGCTCCGCTTATGCCTGCCGATGCAAATGTCGCCATTTGTTTATACACTTCTAAAGCAGACTCAATGATGGGCATGGCAAGCACCGCGCCCGTACCTTCGCCGAGCCGCATTTCTAGATCAAGAATTGGATCGAGTCCCAGATATTCCAACAAAAAGCGATGCCCGGGTTCGTCGGAGCGGTGACCGGCGAAAAGATATTCCTTTACCGTGGGATTTATCGCATACGCCAAGGTAGCGGCTGCAGTAGAGATGAAGCCGTCCGCTATCGCGGCAATTCCATGTCTCGCCGCTCCTAGCACCATGCCGGTCATTGCGGCAATTTCTAGTCCACCCACGCGTCGTAGGATTTCAATCGGATCTGAAGCAGAGATTCCGGACCTCAAGGCAAAGTGTTTTCCGATCACAGCCTCTACAACGCTGATTTTTCTGTCTCTCGCGCTCTGATCAAGGCCCGTGCCCTTTCCGGTTACCGTCGCAGCGGGTTGATGCGTGAGCACTGCCGTGATTACGCTGGCGGAAGTGGTGTTTCCAATCCCCATTTCTCCGATGGCAATCAGTGTCTGTTGTTGTTCATGAGCAGCGCTGGCGAGCTCAAATCCTACCTGCAAAGCGGAATTAAGTTCGTCCTCCGTCATCGCGTCCCCATGCAACATGTTGCGCGACCCTCGACGGACTTTCTTATGAAGGAGCCTAGGCAATTGTTCGAAATTGGCATCCACTCCAACGTCTACGACCGTTAACTCCGCCTGGTGCAGATTTGCCAACACATTGATGGCCGCGCCGATTGCCAGAAAGTTCAGAACCATTTGGCGCGTCACTTCTTTGGGGTAAGCACTCACGCCTTCAGCCACGATCCCGTGATCTGCGGCGAACACATAGACAGCCCTCTTCAGCGGTACGCTAAGGTCGCCATTGCGAATCGCGAACATGCGCGCGGCAATATCTTCAAGACGTCCCAAGCTGCCGCGTGGCTTAGTTAAGCTATCGAGGTGGGCACGCGCTTGCTTCAGCCACTTGGGATCGGGCGCAACGATATCTTGCAACAATTCAGTAAGCACCGCCGGGGAGGCCACTGTCATTGTTTTCTCTCCAGCAAGACTCTCGGTTCATCTGCAAACGTTAGTCGATGGCGCGGAGGACAATCGAAGGCGCTTTCCAGTATTCTAGGACGCAAAATCTCTTCTGGACTGCCACTCATCAACTTGTGATCCGGGCCTAGCAGTAAAACAGAAGAGAATGTTCCCTCGATCAGTTGAAGATCGTGCATGGAAGCAAGGATCGTTACTCCTTCCTGATTGAGCGAGTCGATCAAATTCAGCAATTCGAGCCGGCGTCCGAGATCGAGGTTTTGAGTGGGCTCGTCTAGCAATAGAAGCCGCGGTTCCTGCGCCAATCCGAGCGCTATTTTCACGCGTTGACGTTCTCCTCCGCTGAGTTCATTGAACACTCGATTTCGAAGCGAAGTAATATCGGTGAGCTCCATAGCACGCTCCACCGCTCGTCGATCCTCACGTTTTAGACCTCCGAACAGCCCGATATACGGCGTTCGTCCTTGTTCCACGATTTGTTCGACTGTGAAATCAAAAGGTACATCCGCCTGCTGCGGAACCAGAGCGACTTGCCGCGCCGCTTCCATTCGCCGCACTGAATCTAAACGAGAGCCGTTGAACCATACCGTGCCCGAAGAACAAGAAAGCATACCTGCAGCGAGATGGAGCAGCGTAGTCTTTCCAATTCCATTTGGACCGATCAGCGCCACGCAACTCTTCTCTGCGATAGAGAATTCTATGTTCTCCAGGACCACGCGGTCGCCGTAAGAAAACGAAACATCCGCGAAATAGAGTAAGGGCGTCATAGGCTGTATTCCCGCTTCGTCTTCCGTAGCAGATAAAGGAAGAACGGTCCTCCAATGAATGCCATGAGAACTCCAACAGGCAACTCAGAGGGAGCCAGCAAAGTGCGCGCGAGAGTGTCGGTGAGCATGAGAAGGATAGCACCGAGCAGAGCGGTCACCGGCAGGAGTCGGACGTTATCCGGACCCATCATCATCCGTCCTAGATGCGGTACGACCAATCCGACAAAACTGATAAGCCCGCCTACCGAAACGGCTGCCGCAGTTAATAGGGATCCAACCACAATGACTCCGATGCGTGCGTATTCCACGCGAACTCCAAGTTGATGAGCGTAATCTTCGCCCAGTGCCAGTGTATTTAATCGACGTGCGAGAGGAAGCGCAAACAATCCTGCCAAGCAGATCATTACGGCTATCACCAAGAGTTGGGTCCAACTGGGAACGCCGATAACTCCATGAAGCCAGGATGCGAGTGCGCGCATACCGACCCCGTAATCTTCACCGAGTATCTCCACAAAATAAGAAGAGTAACTCAGCATCGTGCTCACTGCAAAGCCGGCCAAAAGAAGATTCACGATCGGAGTTCGTCCTCCAACTCGGGCTAGCCAGTACACTAACCCGATCGTAGTTGCCGAACCTGCGAACGCGAGAACCGCTGTCGCGCTAAAACCGAACCATGAAAACTGCGGTAATATGAACATGCCTATCGACCCGCCCAACACTGCGCCGCCGGAAGAGCCGATTACATAAGGGTCGGCCAAGGGATTACGAAACAATCCTTGAAACAAAAGTCCGGCAACGGAGAGAGCCGCGCCAACCAAGCCAGCTGCCAGGGTTCGAGGCAGGCGGATTTGAAAGAGAATCACCTTCTCATTCGGAGAAAGCGAATGTCCGCCAAATAACGATCCCAACAGCAAGTTGATCGGGACCTTCACGGCTCCAATCCCAATTGAAAGCAGAAGCACGAGAATGAGTAGGCACATGAGCGCGCACACCACCAGGCCTAAGTGCACGTTACGGGCTTGCACTGAAGTAGCGGGTGAAATCGCGGATTCGACTATTTCGGCTTCCACGACTCACCTCCGAATGTGAGCTTGACTCCCGAGCGGAAGGTAAAAGGAAGTGAGGGGAAACCGAAAGCTTCGTAGTAATGCTCGCTCAAAATATTCTGGAAGCTGCTGTAAAGCGTGAGCAAGCGGTTCACCTGGTAGCTGCCGCTGAGATCAAGACGATGATATGCGGGGTCCAGGTTCCTGTTAGGCAACAAGAGGGTTGGGCCACCATTCGCGTCGAAGAGAAAATCGCTGTCATCCCGTCTTCCGACAAGCGTCCCACTCAAAGAGCCCGACCAGCGCGAATGGCTGTAATAGAGACCGAAGTAGCCGGAATGCGGAGCTCGACGAAAAGGCCGCGCTCCATCCAAGGGCGAGAATGCCCCAATAGGAATTCCTGGGAAACTTGGGTTGTAGCTTCCCTTTGACAGGGCATCACTGGAAAAAGAACGTTGCACAACTGCGTCCAAATACGTGTAGCCTCCACGCGCGAAGAGACCTTTGCCGATTTGAAATTCGATCTCAGTCTCAAATCCTTGCGCACGGTACGCCTGAGAATTTACCGCAGCCCCAAACTGCGTAGCTTGAGCGATTGCCGCCGGGATTCCGAGAGAGACCAGCCCCTGCTGCGAAACATACTCAATCACATTCGTGAATTCGTTGTGGAAGTACGTAACCCCGATCTTTCCTCGCCCCTGCAGGAAAGTCTGGTCGATGCCGCCGTCGTAAGTACGAGACCACTCAGCATTAATTGGCGAAACATGATATTGCCCAAGCAACTGCGGTGCACTGGTGAGCAGGAGCTCGTAAAGAGAATTGGTCTGATAGTAAATGCTTGGTTCTTTGATCCCCTTACCGAAGCTGAAGCGCAGCTTGGTGCCGTCGAGGAAACGCGACGTGCCTGGCCGCACTAGATAATAGGCGAGGGAAGCGCGTGGTGTTCCTGCGGTTCCGAACACAGCATTCTTTTCAATACCGCTCCCGAGAGTGTAGTAAAGGCGATTCCGCACATCGCCATTGAGCTGAAGCGTGTAGCTATAATTTCCGCGTTCCGTTGAGTCCTTGCTGGTAGTTCCCCCAGTCGAAAGAGTGTATCCACGTTCGTCTTCGTACTTGAAGCCGACGAGCCCGAGCAGATGAGGAGTGAAGCGATAATCGGACTGGGCGTAAACAAAGTCGCGGTCCGTCGAAGTCAAATATTGATTCGGATAGGTGCCCGCGTATTGGAATGTCGCTTGGCCGGTCACCGAGTATCCATTGGCTCCGCGAATCGTGACTGGAGCACCGAGATATTCAAACGGAGAAACATTGTTCGGGAAGGGAATTCCGGTGGGGGCATAATCCGTAAACTGCCCGCGTAGACGGAGAGCTCCGTAGCGCAGTAGATTATGCCAACGTTCCGTAGTTTGATTTTCGAATGTCGCACCGATGTAGGTGTCTTGATTCTTTTGCGCGGCATCATCCGGGATGCCGTATAGTTCAATCGCATTCGGAGTTCCCGTAGAAGTTGCCAAGTGACGCAGCGTTACACGCAGGCTTGTGTTTGAAAGAGGATTCCACCCGAAGCTTCCCGCGTAAGTAGCGTTGTGAAACTGGTTATTTGGAATGCTGTTCGACGTGTCGAACCTGGAGAAGTCCGAGAAATAATCGAACTGTTTGTAAGCTCCTCCCAGCGATCCTTCCTGATGATAGGTGCCGAAGTTGCCTCCATCGATGGCATATGTAATTTCCGGCAGAGGCGTTGTACCGCGCTGAGTGCTTAGATTCACAACTCCAGCCAGTGCATCGGAACCATAGAGCGCACTATTTGGCTCACGCAGCACTTCGATCTTGTCGAATCCAGCGGATGCAATGTTGGCAAAGTCAACCAAGCCTCCGATATCGTCGGAAGGAATGCCATCCACAAGCACCTTGGTATAAGTATCGTTTCCGCCGCGAATGAATAACGAACTGGTCCCGCCAATCTGCCCAACTTGGGTCATCTGGATACCAGGCACGAGACGCAACGGCTCCTGAACGTCGTGAGTGTAACGAATCTCATCTGGCCCGAGAACGCTGATAGCCGCCCCGACCTGAGCTTGTGGCGTCGGAGTGCCCGTGGCGCTCACCGTGATTTGTTGTTCGAGAGTAGCTACGCCGAGAGTGATGTCAGCATGCATTTGGCCGGTATTCGAGATGTACGCCAAGTCAACAACGGTGGTTTGAAACGAAGGAGCGGAACTGCGAAGTTGGTATCTGCCAGAGTGAGGTGGATGAATAATGTAATGTCCTTCGGAGTCTGTTGTAACCGATCCGACAACTTGGCTCGATTCGAGTAATTCTACTTTTGCATTCGATACGAAGGCACCGAGCGGATCAGTGATCGTACCTCGAACAGAACTGAGCTCTGCGGCAAACCCCAGCAGACACAATGCGAAGCAGTAGATGGAAATTGAAAAGCAGGAAACTTTTAAATCACGGGACGATCTGGACATAATTTTCCCCTCGGAAAAGTTCATGCAGGACCGGTCTCCTGACTTGCGCTTCGTCGAGCCTGGGCAGCCTTCCCGGACTTACTCTTCCAGTGGCTCAGTGCTTGCCTTGCTCTCCGCGCTTACAGTTACGGGGTAGTGGCGGATTTCCACCGCCTTCCCGACATCCTGCTGCTTAGGGTTGTGGTTTCTGAGATGGAGCATTTCCATCTCACGGATGAAACTGTTTAGCTAATTCCTCCAATGCGTCAAATACGACTGGGCTGGGAAGTTCAATCTCATCGCTAACGTAGTACACGCGATGGTCGCGAATTGCTGGCAACCTGTCCCACCCCGGATGCATACTCAAATCTTTGATAGAAATCTTGGAATCTTGATTCAACAGAATGGCCTCTGGCGCACGGGCAATGATCGCCTCCAGGCTGACTTGTGGCCAGTCTTGCGAAATGTCATCGGTGACCGACTTGCCGCCGGCAATCGAAATCAGTTCGGTGATAAAAGCGTTCTTGCCGATCGTGATGATTGGGTCATACCAAACCGGCATGAAGATGCGGACCTCAGGCTTGTCACGTACTCGTTGGCGTACCGCCTGCTCCCGCGCTCGAAGATGACCTACCAACTGAGATGCCGCGCTCTCGCGATCCAGGGCCTTGCCAAGGCTTACGATGGAGGAATAAATTCCCTCGATTCCGCGCGGCTTGACCATAAAAATCGGGATTCCATAGCGTTCCAATTGTTCAACACTCTGCACAAGATTCAGGTCGCCACTGCCTAGCACTAAGTCGGGATGTAGCGAAAGAATCGTCTCCAGAGATGGACTCAACGGCAGCCCTACACTCGGCTTCTGGCGCGCTTCCGCCGGATACTTTGTATAGTCACTCACTCCGACTACGTCGCTTCCCGCCCCAAGCGCATACACCGTATCAGTCACATTCGGAATCAGGCAGACGAGACGATGAGGATGATCGGGAACATGAACTGTTCTTCCAAGATCATCGGTCAGCGTTCGTGTGGCAGAGCACGGAAGGACCACACTCATGAAGGTTAGAGCGACAATGAAAACGTAGCGCGTCATGCGGCCACCGAAAGTTCATGTTTCACTTTGCTCACGTGATCGACGAAACTTGTCGCGAGCGCCGGGTCCGCACCGAAGTGAATATGTACATAGCTCGCGAGTAAGTTACCTCCCGTATATCCCTCGATCCCATGCTGTCCAGACAGCGAATAGGTCACGTTGTAAGCGGTGCTGATTTCATCGCGGACGGCTATCCGCGAGAAGTGAAAGCTATGTCCTCGGACAATAGTACCTTTGGGACCGAGCAAGCAATCGCTAGTAAATTCGACATCTACGTACCCGAAATCAACCAGGCTATCGGTCATTTCAAGATCAATGGGCAAGAGTCCAATCATGGAATATTTTTTGACCAAGCTGGTTTGACTGACGTTGAGACAGCCTGAGTTCGTGCTGATTCCTCGTGACAGATAAATTAAGCCTCCGCACTCTGCGTAGATTGGCCGGTTACTCTTAGCAAAAGCTCGGATCTGCTCCTGCATCTGGATGTTTTCGCTTAACTGCTCGGCGTAAAGCTCTGGATATCCTCCACCGAAATAAAGGGCATCGAGATCGGCCGGCAAGCTTCGATCATTGAGTGGGCTGAATTCGACAATCTCAGCGCCCGCCTCTCGCAAGAGATCCATATTATCTTGGTAATAGAAAGAGAACGCCTGATCGCGCGCGACACCAATGCGGACCGAAGCTTGAACACTTCTGCCACGTGCTACTTGGATCTCTGCTAGATCTGAAAGCTGGTCCAGCAAGACGTCTAAGTTCAGATGCTCTTCCGCCAAGCGCGCAAGGATCTCGACTTTGTTTTCTGAGTTGGATTGCTCGGCAGGAAATTCTAGACCAAGGTGCCGCTCCTGAATCGTAATCTCGGATTGATACAGCAGCCATCCCAGAACTGGAGTCTCACATCCGGATTGAATCGCATTCTTTAGCAGGCGGAAATGCGACTGGCCTGCGACCCCATTTAATATGACGCCCGCGAAATTGAGTTCGGGATCGAATACTTCAAATCCGCGTACGACGGCGGCTACACTGCGAGCACTTTTTGAAGCGTCCACTACTAGAACTATGGGAAGCTTTAAAAGCTTGGCGATTTCCGCGCTGCTCCCTGCGTCAGAATCTCCGGTTACAGCATCAAACAGCCCCATCATTCCTTCTACAACGGCGACGTCTGCGCCGACGCACGCCCGACAGAAAACGGCACGATTCGCGTCGGCGTTGAGCATCCAGGTGTCGAGGTTGCGCGAAGAACGATTACACACTTCGCTGTGATGTTTGGTGTCCAGGAAATCCGGGCCGCATTTGAAGGGCTGAACCACAAGCCCTCGTCGGCGAAAAGCCGCCATGATGGCGAGGGCGACTGTCGTTTTACCCACACCACTTGCCGTGCCGGCGATCAGAAATGCTTTCATGATTGCACCTCTGCTTTTCCTTTGAGCGCCAGTGGCAAACCGGCAACCATAAAGACGACATTGTCAGCAAGGCTCGCGATACGCTGATTGATTTCTCCGAGCAAGTCGCGAAATCTGCGTCCGGCAAAATAGGCAGGCACCACGCCGCTTCCAACTTCATTGGACACGAGAACAACCGAGCAGGGAACTGAAATTAACCCTTGGCATAGTGCTTCGATGCGGCTGTGAATCGAACCGCTGTTTTCGCCGTCTGCTTCGAGGAGGTTCGAAGCAAATAGAGTAAGGCAATCAATGAGCAGAAGCTGATTCGTTGGTCCGTGATGTGCCAGAACAGGCGCGAGTTCCAGGGGTTCTTCAACTGTGTCCCATTCTTTAGGCCGTTCATTGCGATGGCGCTCCACCTTGACCCGCATCTCATCGTCGCAAACGCGTGCGGTCGCAATGAACGTCACCGGAGCAAATCTCAGCCCGAGCCGCTGCGCATAGCGGCTCTTGCCGCTACGGACGCCGCCCAGCACGAGCGTCAATGTCTTTCGGTGAGCTTCTTGCATGTGCGCCCTCGTGGGAAAACAGCGTCCTCACGCAGAGCGGGATGTTCGGGTAGGCAGCTTTCACTCCGGCGCTAACATGCCGGCAAGAACGCTCTCCAACTCTCCCATCGAAGTTGGATCAGCCCAGGGTTGGGTATCTGGCCGGTCTCCTGACTTGCGCTTCTTCGAATCCGAGCAGCCTTCCCGCGAGCCGACGCTCACAGTGGCTTGAATCTCCTTGCTCAGTTCTCTGCGCTTACAGTTACGGGGTAGTGGCGGAATCTCACCGCGCTTCCCAAAAAACCAGATGGGCATTTATAGCGGTCGGTATGGGCATCTGTCAATCCGTCGTTAGTCGAGAGAAGTTGATTCTGATGAGAACGGTTCTTTCTTCTTGCGAGTGGCAAAGGCTATTACGTGTCGACGACGCACCGGAAGCCAATGGTTCCGGCGCGGTCGTGGCCCGGCGACATCAGGAGATATTTTTGGTGCTCCTCAAGGCGATAGGTTTGCGGGAAATACCAGATCGACCCTCGAGGTTGATACGACGAGCCGCCGCGAACGATAGCCGCGCGAGTGTACGGGTCGCGGTACTCATCGGTCCACTGCGAGACATTGCCCACGAGATCAATAATGCCGAACGGACTTGCGCCTTGAGAGAACGCATCAACATTTGCGAGGGGGCGCATAGCGCGGCCATGATCGGCTGCAGGCAGTGCGTCGGATTTCCAATCATTGCCCCACGGATACAGCCGGCCATCAACAGATTGAGCCGCGTACTGCCACTCCCACTCATGAGGCAGTCTCTTGCCAGCCCATGCCGCATACGCTCGCGCATCCTCGAGTGAAACCCAAGTCACTGGTTTATTTTCCCACCCGGCCGGAAAGCTTCCATCTTTCCAGTCCCGCAGAAAATTATGATCATCCTTGGGACGATAATTTGTCGCATTCAAGAATTTCTTGAACTCGGCATTCGTCACCGGCGTGCGATCGATATAGAAGCTGCCGATGTGCATCCAATGGTTGTGAAAACGCCGCGCAGCGTCTTCCCACGGATACTGCACATCTACACCAGGATCGTTGCCGCCCTCGATCTCAATCCCGCGTACTTGAAAATCAAAGTCGCCTTCAGGGATCCGAACCATGCCCGCAGGAGCAGTCGCGACTGCCTTAGCCGGCTTTATTTCAACGACGGTCTGCGGTACAGCCTTCCATTGCCGCGAATAGCTCGCCAGAGGACGCTTCGACCGCTCGGCCATGTACGCGAGAAGGTTGGTCAATGAACTTGTAAGATTTTCGTTTGTCGCTAGAACCGCACCGAAGCCGCGACCCTCCAAATCGAAATTTAAAATTGCTTCAGAACCTCGCGTTACTGGGGTCAGTTCACTCCCATGCCATAGATCGTAGTAGTGCATCGCTGCTTGGTGAGGTACCCGGAGCTGCTCGCCATGAACGTCGTATTCATTGCGGTTAACAATTGTCCACAGAGTGGTTGATTGCGTTGGGAACTTGCTCGCGAAAACTCCTGACTGAACTGTCGGAACGTGCGGCTCCCATTCCGCACTGCGAAGATTGTCCGCCATTGCTCGTTCTATGCGGGTGAACCGCAGCACCGCTTCCGCATCATTCGGATTCATGCCGTACCAGAATCCCCAAAGATTTTCGAGGACCGCATAACCTTCTCCGTTAAAGAAGGCATGCTGCAGGCTGTCGGTTTTATCACGCGTGAAACGGTCAGTAACGGCCACGGTGTGGCGCGGCTCTTGCCATCTGGTTTTATCTACCATAGGCACAAAGGGATACTGCTTGCCTTCCCAAGTGACCCAGTCGTTCCAGTTGATGTTCGACCAAGCGAGTGATTCGTCGCGGGGCTCAAATTGCGGTTCGAGCGCCAGTGGATGGCCAGTTGCATCGGAGGCCTCCCGGAATTCCGCTGGAACGCTCTCTAGCGTGTCGAAATTAATTCCATCTGCGCCAATCTCCGTTAGCAGCTGGGAAATTGCGGTCGACGCAGGCGTGCTCTCCGCGTGCGTGCCTGTATCCCATGCGATAAAAGGGAAGAACACCTTCACGCCGCGATTGTGGAATTGCTGCACCATCTGGCGGAGCGCTGGCACGCCACCGGGCAAGTCGCGCAAGAGATCGAATTGGTTGCGATCATCGACGCCGAGGTTTGGGTAAACATGCCAAATGAGAACGGCGTCTATCGGACCGATGCGACTCTCCGTTTCGTCCAGAAACTGATTGACTGTGTATTCGCCTTTATCCGGATCGTAGAGGCGCCGGTCCCAAATTAATAATTGGACTTGCGAAAAGACATGCTGTGTCCACTCCAGTTCCGGACGTTCGTATTGCGAACCATCATAACGAAGCCGAGTGCTGCGATCGACTCGCCATGCTTTAAGCCGTTCGAGCCAAGCTGCCGCGTCCGCTGGATTTTCCGGTCCGGCAAAGAAGACTTCGCTCGGCGGCGGTGGTTCCGACAAGTTCATAACGCCATTCGGGGAGATGAGGGCATGACTCGCCTTCCATTCATCAGTAAATGCGAGGCTGCTAACAAAGATGAGGACGGTAGCTAGGAGGGTACCGCGGCAAGCATAACGAGACCAGTGCATATTTCTTTTATCGGTCACATCGGGAGTATTAATGAGCGACAGGCGTCGGAGCGCTCATTAATTCTACAAACATTTGGTTGAACTTCTGCAAATCTAAATCCACCTGGATCTCGACAGGCTGTACCGTAATCTTTGGTTTGTCTTTTTCGACCCAGGTCAAAGTATCGCCGTATCCTGCGCCTCGATCCAGATCCACACTCATG
>JAOAPG010000041.1 GCA_025462785.1 Acidobacteriaceae bacterium | reverse complement strand
TGAGCTCGTCAGGCGAGTGGACGGGGCCCTGCCGTATTTTTCTCGATCCAAACATTCGGAGTACGGACCCTGCAGCCCGGCTCATTAGAAAGAGCACTGGACGCGACAGCGTAAGAAAAACATCCATCGGGGTGGCGACGGCGAGGGCAACTTGTTCCGCTCTTTGTAGAGCCAGCGACTTCGGAACCAGCTCACCGAGGATCACATGCATAGAGGTGATCAGCGTGAACGCAATAGCAATCGCAATCGTGTGGGCGTAAACCATAGCGTGCGGGACTTCACGGATGAAAGGGATCCCTTCGACAATCCGGGCCACAATTGGTTCGCCAATCCAGCCTAGCGTCAGGCTAACGATCGTGATTCCCAGTTGAACGCCATTAACTACTTCGTCAAGCTTGCGGTGCAGCTTTTGGACAGTACGGGCACCGATCCGGTGCGCTTCGATGAGTTGCTGGATTCTAGTATCGCGCAAGCTCACCAGCGAAAATTCAGCGGCGGCGAAGAAGGCATTGGCTGCAACCAGGAGCAAGACCAGAAACACCCGGACCAGCACAAAAGCGATCATGGATGGGTAATTTTAACATTTCAAAGGTCTATGCAGCCGAGATAACAGTTCTCTCGAAGCAGCCCCGGACTGTAGAATGATTTCACCTTGAAACAGAGATTTAGGAAGCTGTAACTTCGCAACGACCGGCGGGATTTGCCCGCGTCAAGGTCCGACATAGATTTCCTGCTTCCATTTCCCAAGTTGGTCGGTCTAAGTGTCAGCGGGATAGCTGATTCGGTATGGCGAAACTTCATTTTGCGGCTTCAGGAACAAATCTCAGACCACTTTCGTAGTAACAATTGGGCCTAATACAAACTAGCGGGCAGTCAGCCCCAGTCCTAACCGCAGGGAGGCAGCTGTGAACGGCAATATCAGTGGAAAGAAAAAGCGGAAACGCATCATCATTGTAAGTGTGGTAGTCGTGCTCGTGCTGATATGCGCGGTCGCGGTCTTCGCCTTCACTCGTGGGGGCACGAAAATCGATCCTACGAAACTCGCGAAGGTGGAAAAGGGAGATCTCGCCAAGAGTGTCGTGGCTACTGGCAAGGTCGAACCCATTATCAAGGTAGAAGTTAAATCCAAAGCTAGCGGTATCGTAAAAAAGCTTCTGGTGGATTACGGCGACCGGGTGAAAAAGGATCAATTGCTGGTTCAGCTCGATAAACAGGAGATTGAGGCCCAAGTCGAGCAGTCGCGTGCCGCTCTGCAAGCTGCGGACGCTAATTTAGCGAGTTCGAAGGCCGACTGGGAGCGCGCCAAGGTTGATGCTGAAGGTCCAGATGTCCCCTTACTAAAGCGCGCCTATGACCGCGCCGTAAGCATGGCACAGGATGGCGTTGTTTCTCAGTCCACCTTGGACGATGCCGATAAAGCGTACAAGATGGGCGTGAACAAACAGAACGTTGCTAAGGCGCAGGTTATGGTGCTGGAAGGAAAGATCGCCCAATCTCAGGCGCAAATCGCTCAAAGTAAGGCGAATCTGACTCAGCTCGAAGAGCAGCTCAGCTATACCGACATTAAGTCGCCAATGGACGGCATCGCGCTTTCGCGCGATGTGGTCATGGGAGACGCGGTGAGCTCGATTCTTGTGCTCGGGTCATCGGCCACCCTGGTGATGACTTTGGGCGACACCAGCCAGGTTTACGTCAAGGGCAAAGTCGATGAGAGCGATATCGGCCGAGTCTATCTTGGTCAACCGGCTCGGATTAAAGTGGAATCTTTTAAGGACAAGACCTTTAACGGTGTGGTCACAAAGATTTCGCCGATGGGTGTTGAAAAAGATAACGTGACGACGTTCGAGGTTCGCGTCTCGATCAATAATCCTGGTGGCGAGCTGAAGGCGGAAATGACGGCTAATGCCGAAATTATTCTGGAAGAGCATAAGGGTGTTTTGCAGATTCCGGAAGGCTCCATCATTTACGACAAGGATAAGAAAGCCTCGGTCGAGGTGCCTGATCCGAAGGCTAAGGATGGCAAGACAAAGGTGGCGGTGAATATCGGGATTTCTAACGGGGCAAAGACTGAAGTGCTAAGCGGCCTGAAGGAAGGCCAAGAGGTCGTGCTCCAATAGAAACTTGCCGGCAAATTCATGGTTCAGCTGGGCGCGGAAAACCGTGCCCTTCTTTTTGCGAATTTTGGGAGAGTGACAATTCAAAGAGAGTCTCGTCCAATACACCGAGGAAAAAATGAAGAGATCAACTAATGCGATCGTAGCATGCGGAATCTTCGCTTTGGTTTGTGGGTTGTCGATTTCAACGTTCGCCGTCGAAGGTAGCTTTGAACGAACGTTACAGGTGAGCGGCCCGGTGAACGTTGACTTGGACACCGGCTCAGGCAATGTTCAGATACATCCTGGCGGGTCCAACCAAGTCCAGATCACTGGCCATATAAAAGTGACTAACTGGTTCGGGGGCGACGGCGAAGATAAAGTCAAGCGTATCGAAGCCAATCCTCCGATTCAGCAGAGTGGCAACGACATTCGCATCGGTCACATTGACGATCCAGAACTTCGGCGAAATATTTCCATCAGCTATGAACTCACTGTGCCATCGGATACGCAGTTGCATTCCCATACCGGCTCTGGCAACCAGAGAATCGAAGGGATCCGCGGTCCCATTGAGATTGACTCCGGATCTGGAGACCTGAAACTCTCCTCGATAGGCGCTACCGTGCGCGCCGGGGCTGGTTCTGGGAACATCGACATTAATGACGTGAAGGGGAATGTGCGAGCAAAAACTGGAAGTGGAACTGTGCGCGCGACGAATGTGGCTGGTGGGTTCGAGGGCAGCACTGGTAGCGGCAATCTCACCCTGGAACAAACTGCGCCGGGCGCGGTACGAGCAGACACAGGGTCAGGCGACGTAGAACTCCGAGGTGTGCGTGGCTCCCTGGAAGCTCGCGCGGGTAGCGGAACGATTCGCGCTGATGGCGAGCCAACTGGCGGATGGACGTTACATACTGGTTCGGGCACCGTGCAGCTGAAATTTCCGTCCAACGCCTCTTTCGATCTTATTGCTCATACCGGCTCAGGATCGATCTCTTTGGATCACCCAATCACCGTGCAGGGCACTATCGGCCGCAAAGAAGTCAGGGGCAAGGTAGGCGGCGGTGGGGTGCCGGTCGAAGTGCAGACAGGATCGGGAAATATCGAAATTCAATGAGGCTTGTCGAGAGGCCAATTACCTCGGTGCCTTGACTCCGTAGATTCCAGCAGTTAACTTTTGAATTTGCTGGGAAATCTCTGTCTGGGGCAATGAGGTAAAGCATGGCACGTCGGCCCATCATTACTCTGACCACCGACTTCGGAATCAACGATCACTTTGTTGGGACAATAAAGGGCGTGATTCTGAACATCGTGCCCGATGCTGAGATCGTGGACATCAGCCATGCGGTGCAAGCGTTCGATATTCTGGAGGGAGCGCTGACCATCGCGCAGGCTTATTCATACTTCCCTTCCGAAACCGTGCATCTGGTAGTAGTCGATCCTGGGGTCGGCACGGAACGTCGCGCCCTCGTGGTTAAGACTGAAAAGCACACCTTTGTGGCACCTGACAACGGAGTGCTCTCATTGGTTTATGGCAGAGAGGAACGGCTGCACGTCCGCAAAATTGACGCCGAACATTATTATCTCCAGCCCGTGAGCAAGACATTTCATGCGCGGGACATCTTCGCGCCAGTCGCTGCATCTCTGGCAAAGGGAGTCGATACCGAAAAATTCGGCGAGATCATCACGGACTTCGTTCGCCTCAACGCGCCCAAACCGAAAGCGGTTGATGGAACAACCCTGAGAGGGGTCGTGCTTAAGATTGACCGCTTTGGCAATCTGATCACAAATATCACACCCCAGGATGCTCCTATGCTGTTTCAGCTCGATCCGCTGCCTTTCAAGATCACGGTCGGAAAGCGTGAGATCACCGACATAAAAGCGACTTATTCGGAGGGCTCGCCTGGAGAAGTATTCGGTATTCTCGGCAGCATGGGCTATCTTGAAATTGCAACTAACCGTGGAGCGGCCGCCCAGCTGGTTGGAACTGGTAAGGGCAGCGAAGTCAACGTGGTGCTGCAAGGCGCGGTTGCGGCAGGAAATGGGAAATAGCGGCAGCTTCCCTAAGAGGCTTTCGGCTTAGGACGTACGTAGTGTTCCATCTCGCCCGTCCATTTTAAGAATCGCCACAAATTAATGCGCTCCCCCCAGGCGAACTCCCAGAATTCCAAGAATCCAATCTGCTGCATCTTTACTCCGCAATAGGTTTCGATTCGCCAAAGCAGGTATGGGCTTCGCCAAGGGGTAAGGCGGTGCCCTCGGGTCGCATTCCACAAGAATCGAAGCATGTAGCGCATATATGGGCTGAGAACATCATAGCGATAAGTGAGACACAGGTACACTTGAGGAAAGGGACTTTTCTACATGACCGACGAGAACGCCCGCGAACAAGCCGAAGACCACTACTATGCAGCCCTCGACTTGGTTCTAGAGGGCGAGCAGGAACGCGCCTTGGCGGAGTACGAAAAATCACTGACAGTCGATCCGACGTTCACTGAAGCAATGCACGGTATGGCCAAGACCCTGCAAGATATGAACCGGCTAGATGATGCAATCGCAGTCGCGAATCGCATTGTGGAACTGGATCCAGACGATGTACTCGCGCACACAAGTTTGTCGGTCTGCTATCAGAAGAAGGGAATGATCCCCGAAGCGGAAGCCGAGGGGAACAAAGCCAGAGTGCTGGGATGGAAGCAGCAGTTGAAAAAGAAGGACAGCTACTAGCTCTTAGCCTCTAGCCAGTGGCGTTTGCGCGCCTGTTGTCTGCCTAAGCTCGCATAATCCCACCTCGTGAAAAGCTGGATTGGGTATGAGGGACTGCTCAAACCATGAGTTGAATCCCGGACGGGGCAGCTAAAAGCCTAGGAGCTAATAGCTAACCTACAAATCGTACTTTTTCACTAAGTGCCGGAATGACCGATAGGAGATCTTCAGTAAATCCGCCGCCTTAGTCTGCACGTTGTTGGATTGGGTCAGAGCTGATTGCAGCAGTGATCGCTCGATACCGGCAACATATTTTTCCATGTCGATTCCATCTGGCAGGAAGCCGCTTGTTGCTGTCGTTAATTCTGTGACGCCCACTCCGGCTGCTGCCGCACGTGCTTTTGATTTCTCGGCGGGAAGCTCCGCGTGCAACTCTTCGCCGGTTTCAAGAGCCACGGCACGCTCAATGGTATTTTCAAGCTGACGAACATTGCCTGGCCACTCATATCCATTTAACGCGTCTAGAGAATTTGCATTGACCCGCAAAATACTTCTGCCGGCGGCGGCGGCATATTTCTTCAGAAAATGATTGACCAGCAAAGGTACGTCCTCGCGTCGTTCCCGCAATGGAGGCGCGCAAACCGGTATCACATTCAGGCGGTAGTAAAGATCTTCACGAAAATTATTTTCAGCTACCTGCTTGTCAAGATCGCGATTGGTGGCAGCAATCACCCGGACATCAATGGCGATTTCATTCGTTCCGCCGACTGGACGCACGCAACGTTCCTGCAACACACGAAGCAGCTTGACCTGCATGGTCAAACTCATTTCGCTGATCTCATCCAGAAAAATTGTGCCCTCATTGGCCACTTCGAAAAGGCCGCGCTTGTTCTGATTCGCTCCGGTAAAGGCGCCCTTCACATAACCGAACAGTTCACTCTCGAGCAGAGTCTCGGGAAAGGCGCCGCAGTTTATGGAAACGAAGGGCTCGGTCGCTCTCGGCGAACACACATGCACCGCCCGAGCGACCAATTCTTTTCCCGTGCCGCTCTCGCCGTAAATCAAGACGGTGCTCTGGGTGGAAGCCACTGTGCGGATCGTCTGTTTTAACTTCTCCATCGCAGAACTGACGCCCACGATGTTGTCGAGAGAATTGCGAGTAGCCGCATCGCGCTTAAAGGCAAAATTCTGACGACTGAGTGCCAGTTTTTCCAATGCCCGGTTAATAGCAAGTTTGATTTCGTCCACTAGGCCTGGAGACTTGCGGATATAGTCGGCCGCACCGCCTGCTTTCACCGCCTGGACAGCAGCTTCGTAGTCGTCCACGGCCGTAATTAAGATTACCTGCGACTCAGGTGAAACCTGATGGGCATGTCGCAACACCTCGATCCCGTCTGTATTCGGCATCTTGATGTCAGTCACGATGACGTCAAACAGCGCTGCATCGAGCTTTCTTTTTGCTGCATCGCCCGAGTTCACAGTTTCCACTCGATGTCCATCGCGGCGCAATGCGATGTCCAGCATCTCGCAAATGGAACGCTCATCTTCGCAAAACAGTATGTTACCCACGGGCTCCTCCCCCCGCAGCCACAGCCACACTGGTTTGTTCCCGAGTCGGTGTTCGATCGGCACTTGGACGCGTCAAGTTTTCACCAACCGACATGCGTCGTAGCCGCAACACAAACACGCTGCCTTCTCCTGCCTTTGATCGCGCCCATACTTTACCTTCATGCGCCTGGACGATCTGGTAAACAATCGCGAGTCCCAACCCAGTACCACCTTCAAACTGAGATTGAAACGGCTCAAAGATCTTGTCGATGACTTGTGGATTGATGCCCGGACCGGTATCCGCGAAGTTGATTTGCCAGTCGTCGCCCACACTTTCAACCGATACCGTGAGTTTTCCTCCAGCCCGCATGGCACGCACCGCGTTTTCACAAAAGTTCCAAAACACCTGCTTGATCTTGTCCCCGTCCGCTACCGTCCATGCCTCGTTACTCGCATAGCGCCGCTCAATCACAACGCCCGTTTTGTCAGACACGAGACGGTGCTGAAGCAGGGTGAGCGTATCCTCGAGCAACGGAATAAGATCAACTCTAGACAACTGGTATTGCTTGCCACGTGAGTAGGCGAGAAAGTCAGTGATGATGTTGTTGAGCCGCTCCGATTCTCGAGTAACAATCCCAAGCAGCTTCCGATGTTCTTCGCTCAGGTCGGGGACCCCTCCGAGCATACTTACCGAGCCAGCAATTGATGTCAGGGGATTGCGGATCTCGTGGGCAATGGCGGCGGCCAGCCTGCCGACCGCGGCCAATCGGTCCTGCATACGCACTTCGCGCTCTAAACGGCGTATGCCAGTCAAGTCGTCGAACGTATAGACATATCCCAAACTCTCCCGACCTGGAACTCTAAGCATTGAGGCAGTAACTCGGAACGTCTTGCGAAATCCACTGGGCGCAGTAAAACGTACCTCGGCCTGGGCAGATTCTGAATCCGCCTGCGGCAAAGGATCAACAAAAAACTGGTGAACCGCGTGTCCGATCAAATCTTGATCAGAAACCTCCAATAGCTTTCGCGCTGCGGTATTAACCAACGTTATGCGTCCATCCAAACCCGTCGTGATGAGTCCTTCACTGATCGAATGAATAATATTTTCGTGCAGAGCTAGCAGATCTTCGAGCGCGCCGCTGGTCTTCTTCAGCTTAACGTCAGCTTGGCGTAGTTTGGCCGACAGGACTGCGGCGAGATAAGCCACTGCAAAATAACCAAACAAGTTAACGAAGATAAGAGCTTGCAAAGCGCGAAGACTGGGGTGAGTTGTCGAGTAGGACGGAACAACCCCGAAATAGCTCAATTCAAGAACGGTGCCGTAAAGAATAAAGGCCAACGCCGCAGTCAGATAAGCCCATAAACGCGGTAACAAAATACTGGCCACTATGATGACGAGTGGATATAGGAAGTTCAGAGAACTGTCGACACCACCAGTTATATAGACAACAAGGCTAACCAGCAGCATGTCGGCAACAACCTGCAAGGCGGATTGAACGCGGTGCTCATGCCAGAAGGAAAGTAAAAGAAGGAAAAAAACCGAAACTGTGTACCACAGCAATATGGTGCAAACGAACAGCCGGGTTGGCAACGTTGAAGGGGTAAGTTGGGCAACTGCGAGTTCAATTCCCAACAGAAATGTCAGGATGATAATGCGAACTTTGACCAGCCAAGCCAGCCACAACCGTTCATCAAACATGGATTGCATGACAGATCCGATTCCGAGTCAATGCCCAGATCGGATTGCACGCTCGCAGTCCGCGTCTGGGAAGACGTGTCTTCCTGCAACCTGATCTCATCGAGGTTGCCAATTCTTACCAATATCTTCCTACCCGGCCAATTTCGCGATCATTGAGAACAAGGGCATGTAGAGCGAAATCACGATGCCGCCCACGCTCACACCCAGCAGTCCAATGATTACTGGTTCCAGCATCGCCAGCATATCTTTGGTAGCGGTATCAACTTCGTCTTCGTAGAAGTCGGCGATTTTTTGCAGCATGTTGTCCATGGCACCCGTCGCTTCGCCTACTCCGATCATCTGCGTCACCATATTGGGGAAAACGCCCGATTCTCGCAACGGATCGACGATGGTCCGGCCCTCTTCAATGGCCTTGCGAACCTTCATCAAGGCTTCTTCCAAGACCGCGTTGCCAGAGGTGCGAGCAGTAATGCTCAAGCCTTCAAGAATTGGCACACCTGAAGTAATGAGGGTTCCCAAAGTTCGAGTAAAACGCGCCACGGCGATCTTGCGCAGTAACATGCCCATGATGGGAAGTTTAAGCATCAGCGCATCTGTCATGTAGCGGCCTTTGGGATTGTTACGGATTTGCTTGACACCGAACACCATCCCCACACTACCCAAGATGAAAAACCACCAAAACTGACCAATAAACGCGCTGAGCCCCACGACAATTCGGGTAGGTAATGGCAGAGCTACACCCAGCCCCGCGAATAGATTTGCGAAAATGGGGACGACCCACTTTAACAACGCTCCCACGATTAATCCCGCTAGAGAGATAACCGAGACGGGGTAAATCAGAGCTGACTTCACCGCACCTTTTAGCTTCACGGCCTTTTCAACGTAGACCGCGAGGCGCTGCAAAATGAGGTCGAGGATACCGCCGGTTTCTCCAGCTTCGATCATGTTGGTCGTCAAATCATCAAACACCTTGGGATACTGGCGCATGGCATTGGCAAGCGTTGAACCGCCTTCTACAGTCATGCGTACTCCGGTCAGAGTTTTTTGGAAGGCAGGATTTTCCTGGTTGGCGGCAAGAATCTCCAGACATTGAACCAGAGGCAGACCAGCGTCGATCATTACGGAGAATTGCCGGAAAAACACCGCAATGTCTTTTGTTTTAACTTTGCTCGACCCAAAAGTCGGCATCGCGAATTCTTTGCCCTTCTCCCGAACCGAGCCGGTTGTAATCTGCTCGCGGCGCAACTGACTCATCAACATTTGTTTGTTGACGGCACTGCGTTCACCAGTAACTTTTTCTCCCGACGCATTCTTCCCTGAAAATGTAAAGACAGGCATGATAATTTCTCCTAGCTAAAAATTCGTTTGTACTGCGATTCGTTACAACTCTCTGTCCGCCTTATTTTTTCCAAATGCCTCGATGCAGCATCCCTCAATGTCGTCGGACTACTTTTTGCCTGGCGCGGCCCCTTTGGCCAATGTCCCCGTAGGTTGGTTGCGGTTCGTCAGGTTAGCACCTCGGTTGATCATTTCAGTCAGCTCGTCCTGATTGCTGGACCGTGCCATTGCAACTTCCATGCTGATCTGCTTCTGGAAATAGAGTGTGGCCAGAGATTGATTGAAAGTCTGCATTCCGAACTTGTCCTGCCCAGACTGCATGGATGAGTAGATCTGGTGAATCTTGTCCTCGCGGATGAGATTGCGTACTGCGGGATTTGGCACCAGTATCTCCATCGCCATCGCACGGCCTTTGCCGTCGGCCTTGGGCAAAAGCGTCTGACACATAATTCCTTCCAGCACCAGCGACAACTGTGCACGGATTTGCGGCTGCTGGTGTGCCGGAAAGACATCAATGATTCGGTTGATGGTCGACGAAGCCGAATTCGTATGCAAAGTTCCGAACGTCAAGTGACCCGTTTCAGCAATTCGCAATGCAGACTCAATGGTTTCGAGGTCGCGCATTTCGCCAATCAGCACAACGTCGGGATCTTCACGAAGTGCGGCTCGCAAAGCATCTGTAAAGCTCTTCGTATCGGCGTGCAATTCGCGTTGATTGACGACGCAGTTCTTGTTCATGTGCACGAATTCGATCGGGTCCTCGATCGTGAGAATGTGGTCGTGCCGCTCCGTGTTGATCTTGTCGATCATCGCAGCGAGAGTAGTGGATTTTCCAGAGCCGGTTGGGCCGGTCACCAATACCAGACCACGAGGCTTGTCGCACATTTTGCTTACTACCGCCGGAAGATTGAGCTGGTTAAACGATTTAATTTCAAAAGGAATCACGCGGAACACGGCGGATGTCGCTCCGCGCTGATTAAAGACGTTGGCACGGAAACGCGCCAGGCCTTTTAGACCGAACGAGAAGTCGAGTTCAAAACTTTCCTCGAACCGGTGCTTCTGTGCGTCCGTCATTACGCTGTAGGCTAACTGCTTAGTTTCTGCCGGGGTCATTTGCGGAAGGTCGAGAGGTACCAAATGGCCATGCACGCGAACCTGAGGCGGCGAATTCGTCGTGATATGAAGATCACTGCCCGACATCTCGAGCATTCTTTTCAACAGATCGCTTAGTGAGAGCCCCATAGTTTTTTCCCTTTCGTGTTCCGGCTTTAGTGAATGGTTTCGCGAGCGACTTCTTCAAGCGTGGTCATTCCCGCGGCAACTTTGGTCAAGCCACTGCGCCTTAATGTGACCATGCCTCGCTCAATCGCTTTCTTCTTCAACTCCAGGGCGGAAGCGCCGACCAAAACCAATTCCTTGATTTCGTCGTCCACTTCCATCACTTCGTATAAACCGCAACGCCCCTTGTAGCCGGTGTTGTTGCAGACCCCGCAACCTTTGCCTTTTTGAACCTTGACTGTCTTGGCTTCCTCAGGCGTGAACCCTTCGTCAATTAGCGCCTGTGTTGGCACTTCCACTACTTGCGCACAGTCCTTGCAAATCCGGCGAACGAGTCTTTGTGCACAGATCAAATGGACTGAAGTCGCGACCATGAAGGGCTCGATACCCATGTTCATGAGCCGAGTGATGGTTTCTGGGGCACCATTGGTATGCAGCGTTGATAGCACCAAGTGGCCGGTCAAAGCGGCTTTAATAGCGATTTCTGCAGTTTCAAAATCGCGAATTTCTCCGACGAGGATGATGTTGGGGTCCTGCCGCAAGAATGATCGCAATGCGGCGGCGAAGTTGAGCCCGATCTGCTCTTTCATCTGGACCTGGTTGACTCCGCCCAATTGAAATTCGACCGGATCCTCAGCGGTCATAATATTTGTGTCGGGCTGATTCAGCCGGGATATGGCTGAATAGAGAGTATTGGTTTTTCCTGATCCAGTTGGACCAGTCACGAGAACCATGCCGTAAGGCTTGAGGATTGCTTTCTCGAACTTAACTAGAGATTCAGGCTCAAAGCCAAGCTTGGTCATGTCGAGGCGAAGGTTTTCTTTGTCCAACAACCGCATTACGATCTTTTCACCCCATAATGTCGGCAGGGTGCTGACGCGGAAATCGAGTTGTTTTTTCTTTCCGCCGATCGCCATTTTCAGCATGATGCGGCCGTCCTGCGGCAGGCGCTTTTCGCTGATATCCAGCTTCGACATGATCTTTACGCGCGAGACAATCGCATCCTTCAACTTCAAGGGCGGAGACATGATGCTTTGCAAGATGCCGTCAATGCGGAACCGCACACGGAATTCTTTTTCATAAGGTTCCATATGGATGTCGCTTGCCCCGCGCTTTACTGCATCGGTCAGCACAAGATTCACGAGCTTTACAATGGGAGCTTCGTCTGCTGCGCGTTCTAGGTCAGCGAGTCCTATTTCTTCTTGCTCCGCTTGCAGCTCAACGTCGGCGTCGTCTAGTTCCGTCATTGACTGCATTACCTGCTCAAGGTCTTCTTCCTTGGTCGTGCCATAGGCTTTCTCAATTCCTTCGAGAATTGAGCTTTCCGATGCGACCACCGGCTCAATATTGAAGCCGGTCATGAACTTGATATCGTCCATGGCAAATACGTTGGTCGGATCTACCATAGCGATAGTGAGCGAAGCACCCACACGGCTCAGAGGAAGGATTTGATACCGCTTTGCGGTTTCGTACGGAATGAGTTTGACGACAGAAGAATCGATTTCAAAGAACGAAAGATTAATGGCGGGGACGCCGTATTGCCGCGAAAGAAAATTCGTGACGTCTTCGTCGGACAGACAGCCGAGCTTAACCAATGCGGAGCCCAGGCGGCAGTTAGTTTCCTTCTGCACCTTTGTCGCCTGCTGCAACTGCTCTGGGGTGATGATCTTCTCCTTTACGAGAAGGGCCCCCAACCTCTGAGACATGCCTCGATCTCCTAATCTGTATCTCTCGTGAGACAGAAAACACGGAACGGACGGACGCGAAACGCAGCCGGTGATTAGGGGAGAGATCAC
>JAOAPG010000293.1 GCA_025462785.1 Acidobacteriaceae bacterium | reverse complement strand
CATGGCGCAGACCTTATGGCATTCCCCGATATCAATCCCAGTCTGCTTCGTTCGCTCACAGCACGGGACTACACCGAGCCTACCCCGGTACAGCAAGCCGTCCTTCGGCCGGATGCGGCAGACCGCGACCTTTTAGTGTCGGCGCAGACAGGTTCGGGGAAGACGGTCGCGTACGGTCTTACATTGGGGTCTATGCTGCTCGGCCAAGGTGAGCGCGTCGCCGCGCCACGGCAGCCGTCGGCGCTCATTGTTGCGCCTACCCGCGAATTGGCGCTGCAGGTGCAACGTGAACTGGAGTGGTTGTTTGCTGAAACCGGTGCCCGTGTCGTCTCTTGCGTGGGAGGGATGGACATCCCCCGAGAGCAACGCAATCTGGCGCAAGGCGCTCATATTGTCGTTGGCACGCCGGGCCGTTTGGCTGACCACCTCGATAACCGACGTTTAGATTTGTCACAAATCCGCGCGGTGGTACTCGATGAGGCTGATGAAATGCTCGACCTTGGCTTTCGTGAGGAACTCGAGACGCTGTTAGACGCAACTCCACCTGATCGCCGCACCCTGTTGTTTTCAGCAACGCTGCCGAAGCCTATATTGGGTCTCGCTAAGCGCTATCAGCGTAACGCTCTCCGCCTTGCTCTCTCCGCCGAGAACGAGCCTCACGGCGATATTGAATATCGCGCCTTTCCCATTCGTCCTCGCGATAGTGAACATGCGGTTGTGAATTCGCTGCGATATTTCGATGCGCGAGGTGCGCTTGTGTTCTGCTCAACCCGTGAAGCGGTTCGCCACCTGCACGCGAACCTGCAGGAGCGCGGGTTCTCTGCAGTCGCACTCTCCGGCGAACTGACGCAGCACGAGCGGACGAAAGCGTTGCAAGCATTGCGTGACGGGCGTGCTCGCGTGTGCGTTGCAACGGATGTCGCGGCACGCGGCCTCGACATGCCTGACCTTGGCCTAGTGATTCACGCCGACTTGCCGCAAAACCGAGAAGCGCTCCTGCACCGTAGTGGCCGTACAGGACGAGCGGGCCGCAAAGGCTTGTCCGTTATGCTGGTACCCGCGCCGCGTCGCCGAGCGGCCGAGCGATTGTTGGCGGGCGCGAAGATCAAGGCGAACTGGTCGCCAGCTCCGTCCGCTGATGCTATTCGTGCGCGCGATGAAGAAATGCTTGTGCAGGAAATCACTGCCTTAGCAGCAACGCCTGCGGAAGAAGATCTGGCAGCCGGGCGGACTCTCCTTGCGCAACGGAGCCCTGAAGAAGTTGCCGCAGTGCTCGTCCGTCTTCGACGGGAACTCTTGCCTGCACCTGAAGTAGTGGCTGATGCTACCTCGTTTCCCAGCGAAGATCACGGCGACGGACATCGTCCTAGAGCAAAGAGAGGTCGATTTCAACGAGCCCAGAAGTGGAACAAAAGACAATCGAGAGGTAATCGCCACTAATCGTAAACGGAACTGCTTCCCAAGTTACGCGCCTGCCGCGGCCTGCTCTTTTTTAAACCCTGCCCGCTCCATCCCGCGCTGCGCTTCCGGTAACTTCATGAACGTATTCCAGACGAAACCTGTTCGCGCATTTTCCGCCATCAACATGGTGATGCCTGTGTCGATTCCAATCACGTCCGAGTCATACCAGTTCTTCAGCGGATTGAACGCATTCACGAAACCATAACGGCTCCACGCGCTGCCATAGTTCTTTCGGATATTTTTCAGCACACGCATCACCGGCTGCGGTAGAAAAGGAAGCGAACCTCCGGGCGCGCTCGGAACGACCGTCCCGTCCATAGGTCCTGTCACGGGAGGCCCTCCCCAAGCCACATAACCTCTTTGGGAATCCGACGCCGTGATGCCCCACAGATCATCGCTATAGTCCGGAAACTGCCGGGAGAGTTCTATACAGAATCGGCGATGCACGTCTGTTGCAATGATGGAATTCTGATAATAATTCGCATACTTATCGCGCTTGCCTCGAAAATCAAACCATGCCTGCGAGTATTGATGCACGAACAAAGGCGCAAACGAACCAATGTAACGCAAACCGTCGTACTCAAATGTCAGCCGTTTCCAGGCGTCCCAAGTTTCCGTGCGCAATGGATGACTCGCCGATCCGAGACCGAGCAAATACATCATCATCAATTCGCTGTACAAGTCCCAGTGATAGGGTAGAAACCCGAGCTCCGGCGTCCAGCCATGCGGAAGTAATGACGTGTCTTCGGACAGCCAAGTCCAATCCACTCGATTAAAAATGTCATAAGCCAGATGAGTGATTTCGGAGTACTGGAAATACTGCCTGCAGGTCATAATTCCGCACAACAAGAGTGCGGTATCCACCGACGAAACTTCCGAATCCCACAATCTTTCGCCAGTGTTGACGTTGGCCCAGTGATAAAAAAATCCGCGATGATTTGGAAGCTTCTTCCACAGGAATCGCAAAGTCGTCAGCACTCGCCCGCGCGCTTCCGTAAACGACAAATAGCCGCGTTCTGCGGCGATACAAAGTGCCGTTAAGCCGAAGCCAGTCGAGGCAATACTGGCGACGATTCCATTGCCGTTCCCGCTGGTTTTGCTGCGGTCTAGAATCAGGCCGGTCTGGGGATTTCCCTGCTCCCAGAAATAGCAGGAGTTGAGCCTCTCCATTTCATCCAGAAACGCATCGTCTTCAGGTGTAAGAGTGCTCGGCGCTGGTAATTGCGCTGGGAAGGCAAGCTTCTCGTTTCCCTGTGCAAGCAGCGGGAGGACGCCCCATCGCGCCAAGGGCAAACAAATTCCAGCGCCCGCCATCTTTTTCAGCAGCGTTCGGCGCGAGGCCGCGAATTTATTCTCCACATCTCTAGTCTCAAACGAACTCTCGGTTCTGTAAAGGGCCGGGATCAAGATATAAAAACGAAATGTTGCGATGGGGGGCGAAATCGAATCAGCAAAAAGCCGGTAGTGGCCTTTGATTTTGAACATTCAAATATTCCATAACAATTTGTCATCCCGAGGAGCCCTCTTTTCGCTGTCGAGGGATCTGGGCGCGCCGATTCGTGCCTGCGCACGAAAGGCGTGCATCCTTATTCGATCTACACTACTATCGACAAAAAGCGTCGTAATATAAAAGCGTTGTATTAAATTAGGCCACTACAAAAATAAATGGCAGGAAAAAGAGCAATCGCAATTTGGGCAGTCATCGTGGCTGTTATTGCAATCGCGTTGACTACCGTCTTTCTTCTCCGGATCGTCAAGAAGCATCCCCTCTCCATCGCAGGTGCGGTAATTCGGGAGGATGCCGACACGCGAAAAGAATTGCCCATCGCTGATGTTGATGTAACGGCTGGAAGCGGCCCCACGGCCATTCACGCCAAGTCCGACTCCTCCGGATTTTTTAGTATCCGCCTGCCCAGAGGCGTAAGAATGGGACAGCCTGTCCTATTACGATTTCAGCATTCCGAGTATCAGCCGCTTTACACCAGCGACGTGGTCAGCGACAAACTTTATATCGCCCGTATGGTGCCGTTGCGACACGAAACTCGCGCTGAACCCAGTCGGCCCAAGATCGTAGTCTCGAATGTGATCGTCAGATATTCGACACGCTCCACAACCGACATGAACGTCGGCAGTGCTGTGAAGACGTTTGACATTGTGAATCAAGGAAATATCTCTTGCAATGGACAGCGCCCATGTTCTCCGGATGGAAAATGGAAGGCCGCGATCGGCTCTGTGTCCGTCGACGCAGGCGAGCACAATGAATTTCGAAACGCACGCGCTTCCTGCATCGCCGGGCCGTGTCCCTTCTCGAGAATTGAGTCGGACAACTTCGCCGAACAAAGCCGCACTCTCAAAGTTTCGGTTCGCAACTGGTCTGATACGGTTACCTTTCTGGTGGAAGCCGAAGTGTTTCATCCCATGATCAGCGACTTGGTGCGCGAA
>JAOAPG010000271.1 GCA_025462785.1 Acidobacteriaceae bacterium | reverse complement strand
GGAATCGTAAATCAGCATCTCGATGCCGTGAAAACGGAGGGCTCTCGCAAAGTCATGAACCTCGATCCGGAATTGCTCTCTGTATTGTCTTCTTGGAAACAAACATCCGAGTTCCGAAACTCAGAGGATTGGATGTTTCCCTCTCCGGTGAAGCTCGGGCGCTTGCCATATTCGTACACAGGATATTGGCGAGCCCTGCAAGAGGCCAGTACTGCGGCCGGAATTGGAAGGCTCGGGACCCACAGTTTCCGGCATACCTATCGTTCATGGCTTGATTCGGTGGGAACTGCTATCACGGTGCAGCAGAAACTAATGCGGCACTCCGATATACAAACCACACTCAACATTTACGGTGACATCGTGACTGATGAGATGCAACAAGCGGGCGCTAAAATCGCAGGATTAGCCTTGAAAAGTAATTCCAAGGTAATTCCATCGGCTGTAAGCCATTGAAAGAATGGCTCCTCAGGTAGGCCTCGACCCTACAACCCTTCGGTTAACAGCCGAATGCGCTGCCAGGGAGCTACTGAGGAGTGTTGGCGGGACTTACGGTCGATTTCAATAATATCATTCACTGCCGGTACTGAAAACCTCGAATCGAAGTTCCTGTCGTTTTTGATCTTCTTCGCAGTCGGAGGCTGTCATAAAGGCACTAAGCACAAGGCTTCGCGTGCGCGCCTTCCCTGCCAACCGTCTCTCAGTAGTTTAGAATTAAACTACGCATTTATTTACATAAGTTTGTAGGCAAAAAGGAATTCGCTAACAACTCATGCTGACCGGCTCTGAAATTCGCCGCAAATTTCTGGACTATTTCGTCCAGCACGGACACAAAGCGGTCCACTCGTCGTCGCTCGTTCCGGCTAACGATCCTAGTTTGCTCTTCACCAATGCTGGGATGAACCAGTTCAAGGACGTCTTTCTCGGCCTTGAAAAGCGAGACTACAACCGGGCGACAACTTCGCAGAAGAGCGTTCGCGCTGGCGGAAAACATAATGATCTCGAAAATGTCGGCTTCACCAATCGCCATCACACATTCTTCGAGATGCTCGGCAATTTCAGTTTCGGTGATTACTTCAAGAAAGATGCGATCGCCTATGCATGGGAGTTGCTGACCTCGCCCGAGTGGTTCGGCATTCCAAAAGACAAGCTCTACGTGACCATCTTCAAAGGCGAGAACGGCGTGCCGCGCGATGCCGAAGCTTATGACCTGTGGGTCGCTCAGGGAGTGCCCAAGGAACGCATTTTCGAGATGGGCGCGAAAGATAATTTCTGGCAGATGGGAGATACGGGTCCGTGCGGTCCATGCAGCGAAATTCACTACGATATGGGCGCGATTGCGTCCGAGCAAGGACACACTGATTGCAGGTTCCCATGCGATTGCGGACGGTATGTCGAAATCTGGAATCTGGTGTTCATGCAGTTCGACCGCGATGCGAACGGAAAGCTCAATCCGTTACCAAAGCCGTCAATCGATACGGGGGCGGGGTTGGAGCGGCTGGCGGCAGTGCTGCAACGCGTGGTGTCGAATTACGATACGGATTTGTTCAAGCCGCTGATTAAGCGGGCTGCGGAGTTGACTGGCACTTCGCTCACAAAGGAGCTTGAGAAAGAAGCTAAGGCAAAATCCGCAGCTTCGCTGCGGGTTATCGCGGATCACTCGCGTGCCGCGACGTTTCTGATTTCCGATGGCGTATTGCCGTCGAATGAAGGCCGCGGTTATGTGCTGCGAAAGATTATTCGAAGGGCGATCACGCACGGACGCCTGCTTGGTCAGACGAAGCCATTTCTGCATGAGATGGTGTTCACAGTGCGCGATTTGATGCAAGATGCATATCCGGAGTTGAAAGAAACCGCCGATCGAGTGTCGAAAGTGGTGCACGCTGAAGAAACCCGCTTTGCCCACACATTGGATTTGGGATTAGGAAAGCTCGGTCAAGACCTTGCGCCTTTGGTAGCGGAAAAATACTTGGCTGCACATCCAGGCACGAGCCTCGATGAGCTGAGGAGGATATTTGGTCCGGAGGTCAGCTGGGAAGGCTGGGGCTCGCTAGCCCCGCGATCTGAGCCTGTGTATTCCGGCGACAAGGCCTTCAAACTCTACGACACGTTCGGAATGCCGCTCGATTTTATACAGGATGCCGCCCGAGACCAAGGTATCGCCTTCGATAACGCAGGCTTCGACCGTGCCATGCAAGAACAGCGCGAGCGCGCGCGTGCCTCTTGGAAGGGCGCTGCCAAACAGACTGCCAATCCTGCTTACCAGCAGCTTCCTAAATCCACGTTCGAAGGCTATCACCAGACTCGTTCCGACAACTGCGAAGTTCTTGCCATCGTTCACAATGGACAAGGCACGCAAGAGCTAAAGTCCGGCGAGAACGGCGAGATCATTCTAGATCACACGCCTTTCTACGCCGAATCTGGTGGACAGGTAGGCGACCGCGGATGGCTCTACGGTGACGATCACAACACCGTCGTTGCTGAAGTGAGGGGCTGCTACTCTCCGGTTCAGGGCGTGCGCGCCCACCAAGTTATTGCGAAGCAAGCTATCCGCGTCGGTGACAGAGTCGATGCCGTGGTTGATACCGGCGTTCGCGAGTCCACCATGCGCAATCACACTGCTACTCACCTTCTGCAAGCCGGATTGCGCGAAGTTCTCGGCAAGCACGTGAAGCAGGCAGGCTCGCTGGTCGCTCCCAATCATCTGCGTTTTGACTTCTCGCACTTTACCGGAGTTGCGGATGAAGAGCTGCAAGACATTGAAGACCTCATCAACAAAGAGGTCCTGCGTAACCAGAAAGTGGAAGTCATCCCCGATGTACCGATCGACGTTGCTATAAACGAGTATCACGCCATGGCGCTGTTCGGAGAAAAGTATGGCGACCGCGTTCGCGTGATCAGGATTGGGGATTTCTCAACCGAGCTCTGCGGAGGCACGCACACGGGTGCTACCGGCGAAATCGGATTAATCAAGATTTTGAAACAAGGCAGCGTCTCGTCCGGAGTGCGGCGAATTGAAGCGGTTACCGGAGAAGGATCGTTGCGCCACTTCCAGAAAGATCACGCTCTGGAAAACGTAGTCGCTACGTTCACCACCCGCGAGGCGGAGGCGTCCCCGGCACAGGCATTGAAATCTGAACTCGACAAGAAAGACGCCGAGATCAAACGTCTCCAACGGGAACTCGATCAGGCTCGTATGAAATCGGCTTCATCTACTGTCGCGTCAGTAACCGACAAAATTAAAGATGTGGGTGGCATCAAAGTACTTGCCCACCGTGTCGACAATCTCGAACGAGGCCAAATGCGAACCCTGGTCGATCAGCTTCGCGACAAGGTCGGATCCGGGGTCGTGGTGCTGGGTTCGACAAATGACGGGAATGTTTCTTTGATTGTTGGAGTGACCAAAGACCTTACTGGTCGCGTGCAAGCGGGGAAAGTCATTGGTCCTATCGCGCAAAAAGTCGGCGGCAAAGGCGGAGGGCGTCCTGATCTGGCGGAAGCGGGAGGAAAAGATCCCGGTGCGCTCGATGCGGCGCTAAACGAGGCTTATGGGGTAGTGGAGGGATTCCTGGGCTGACTGCAAATTCGTGTTCTAATTGACATAGCCATCTCAAATAGCTATCTTAAGTCTATGCAAGTCAACGTGGCTGATGCCAAGAACAAGCTACCGGAGCTCATTAAAGCGGTCGAAGACGGGGAACCCGTGACCATCTGCCGCCGGGGTGTGCCTGTGGTGGATATTGTGCGCACGAAGGAACCTCTTGGCAAAAAGAGGATTCTTGGAACGCTGAAAGGAAAAATTCAGGTGATTGATCCGGATTGGTGGAAACCGATGTCGGACACAGAAGCGGAAGATTTTCTCGCGGGACGCAGTTAAGGGAAGATGTGCGCCTGCTTCTGGATACGGTAATTCTGATTTATGCAGTCGAATCCCCCGAGCGGCTAAGCAAGCGCGCGGCCTCTGCTCTAAAAAATCCGGGAAACATTCTTGAACTCAGTGTAATTTCTCTGGCTGAGATGGCAATCAAAGCCTCGTTGGGCAAGCTGAGGCTTTCCGCAC
The DNA here is from genome assembly GCA_025462785.1 of Acidobacteriaceae bacterium. GTDB lineage: Bacteria > Acidobacteriota > Terriglobia > Terriglobales > Acidobacteriaceae > JAOAPG01. The sequence goes on along the minus strand of JAOAPG010000271.1, from coordinate 5,827 downwards.
CGGTTGTGCAACAGGCGGTTGAGGATCTTGGCATCCGTGTCCTTCCCTATACTGCCGATCACGCATTTCATCTTTTTGACTTGCCGCGGCATCACGGCGATCCCTTTGACCGGCAAATTATTGCGCAGGCTTTGTCGGAGGAAATTCCCGTCGTGAGCTCGGACGAAAAATTTTATCTCTATAAAGGACTCAAACTTATCTGGTGAGAGCGCTGTAGTAGAAATCTCGCGCGGTAGGGATCCTTCGATTTGTCCTTGTTGCGCAAGCGCATCTCGTCCTGCACTCAGGATGACAGTGTGCTCGGATGGGAGCGCTGGGGCCGCAGACTTAGCTTCTCCACCGCAGCGTAACCGGCCCGGCCATGGGATGCCTCATCTCTTCGCCGGTGCGCTTTGATTCCAGATAGGCTGCCTTCAACTCGAAGTACCATTTTGCCGGACGGTCTGCGTCGTCGATCAACATCAGGTGCGGATTGTATCCTAATCCCGCAGCCTGGTCCTCCATCGTTTGCCTGTCTTGCTCCACAAATTTTGCGAACACAAACTTGAGCAGCTCGGGCGCAAGGGGACACCAGCGAAATAAGTTCCAGGCCGCCACTACATCAATGCGGCAATGACTTCGAGTGATCGGTGTGACGGTAGTTAGAGAAGAAAACCAGTACTTCCCTGCCCGGATTGTTTCCAACCGCATATTGGGCAAAACAAAATCAATGGTGGTTGTAATCGAGTCGGCGTCGGCATATAGACGAAGTAATTTGTAAGGCGCGCTGTTAGAGCTCGGCGTATGTGCGCTCATGCGAAAGCCATAAGGTATTGGCTCGAAGTTTTTTTGCTTTTCGTGGATACTGTGGCGGCTCCGCCACCACCATGCCTGGTGAACGAACGGTCCGTGCGCGGGATCCATTAATCCGATGATGCCGTGATCCACGCTAACGGGCAGGTCGGCGGTGAGATGAGCGATTTTGAATTTGTCACTGAACGTTGGAACACGTGGCGCGGGCACGTCTGGTTCCACGGCTTTGGTAAAACCGGCCCCTTGGGGCTTGGGTTCCGGAATGAACACCCAGATGTAGTTGTCGTGCTCTTCGCACGCGTAACTGCCGGCGTAGATACGATCGACTTTCAGTTTCTGATCGGCGGTCAGCGAGGGGATGATCTGGCATTGGCCGCTGTGCGCATCAAACTTCCATCCGTGATAACTGCACTCAACGTCTTGCCCGTCAAACCTGCCGCACGAAAGCGGCATGCCGCGGTGGGGACAGGCATCATGTAAAGCAAAAGCACGGCCCTGAGCATCACGCCCGACGACTAGAGGCGTTTCCAGCAGGATGGCTTTGTGCAGCCGATTCCGATTGACCTGCTCGCTCGGTATTGCGCGATACCAAAAACCAAACAACATCAAAGAGTTAGGCTTCTGGTCCCCTGACAATTCGTTACCATTGGTCATTTTTGAGCTGCGACGACGATAAGGGTCAGGCTACCACAGCAACGAAACCGGGCGGCGGCCCCGCTGAGTCACATCCGATGTACTTTCGATTTTTTCTCAAGCAACTCTGATATTGAGAGTTCGAATCGTAAGCCTTGCGCCAAAATTCTTTCTGTTCTCGGAGCCCCCGTGAAAGAGTATTCCTGGTGCCTGGCAGGAGTGTTGCTACTTACAGGCAGTTTTACTGGCTGCGGAGGAGGAACTAGCACGAGCTCGCCCACCTCTGGTCCCACCGCGCCCACGGCTTCCCTACAAGCAACCCCCGCCCAGCTGGTCCCGGGCCAGTCCGCCTCCTTGACATGGACCACTTCCAAGGCCACATCGGTGACCATTACCCCTACTGTTTCGAGTGGAAATCTGCCCATCAGTGGCTCAGCTACGGTTGCGCCTTCAACGACAACTAAGTACGTGCTAACCGCGACTGGATCAGCAGGGGCGAGTACCACGGCGACCGCGACTGTAACAGTAGGAACAATCCCTCTTTCCCCGATTGCTCATTTGATAGTTGTCGTGATGCAGAACAACTCATTTGACCATTTATTTGGAACCTTCCCCATTGCGAACGGGCTAAATTCAAATCTTGCGAGCTACAACCAGGTCGATTCTGGGGGCGCTACGGTGCATCCGGTGCTGCTAAATGATTTAGCGCCCGCCGATCTGAACCATACTCAAGCGAGCTACACCGCCGCCTACGACAGCGGCAAAATGGACAAATATGCCTTCGAGAACGGCGACATTTCCATGAATTACCTCGACAACAGCAGTGTCGGCACAGCAGTAGATGGAACGCAGCACGGAGTCCAGACGCTTTGGTCTTACGCGCAGCAATATGCGTTGGCCGACAATTTCTACGCCTCTGCCATGGCTAGTGAACCGGGCAACGTGCTGTACATGACCTCCGCGAGCGTTGGAACCGGCACTGACGCCTTCGGCTATCCTCAACTCGACGCATGCACTACGGCCGCAAAGAAGAAAGATCCCAATCCATACGCCACCATTGATCCTCCGCTAACGTACCAAAATGTTGGCGATCAAATGACCACCAACAATATTTCGTGGACCTGGTACCACGAGAACTTCAACACCGAACGGGACGCCACGTGCGTCGATTACGTTCCTCAGGAAAATCCCTTCCAGTACTTCACAACCACTGCGAACTCGTCGCATGTGCAGAATTTTTCGATGACGGACTTCAGCACGACCCTTTCCTCCGGTTCGGCGCCTGCCGTCATGTGGATTCAGCCTGCCCCTGAGAACAGCATGCATCCCGGAGCGGCAAATATCGGCAATGGCATCGAGTGGCTCGACAACCTGATTCAAACGGTAAAGGCTTCAAGCGTCTGGTCGAGCACAGCCGTCGTCGTGCTATGGGATGAAAGTGGCGGGTGGTACGATCACGTCGCTCCTCCACAGCTGAAGAACACAATTGGCTTGGGTGCGCGAGTGCCGGTGTTACTCATTTCTGCGTCCGCAAAGACGAACTATATCTCGCATCAGCAGATGGATTTCGTTTCTATCCTCCGCTTCATTCAATGGAACTGGAATCTGGGACAATTCTCAGACCCAGGCCAAGCCGCGCGGGAGCAGCAGAGTGGCGATTTGTGCGATCTGCTGAATGTGACCTGTTCCGGCCCACAATAAAAAAGAGGGCCTGCCGCACTCTCGCGAGTGGCAGACCCTCACTCATGGACAAACTCTTTCGTTGAAATGGATACAGCTAAAGCGCGGCCGCCCCGACCTCTTGATTGCGTATCCGAATCGCATGATCGATCTTGGAAAGAAAGATCTTGCCATCTCCAATCTTTCCGGTGGAAGCCGTTTTAATAATCGCCGCTACAACGGCGTCTACTTGATCGTCAGGTAGAACCAACTCGATCTTGACCTTTGGCAAGAGATCCACGCTGTATTCCCTGCCTCGGTAGACTTCTGTGTGGCCCTTTTGACGCCCATGGCCACGCACGTCCAAGATCGTCATGCCTTGTACGCCGAGCTCAGTGAGAACCTCTTTCACCGATTCGAACTTTGAGGGCTGAATAATCGCTTCAATTTTTGTCATCTTTTCCTCTCAGGTTTTAAGCAGTTGTAGGCTACCGCAAAGGACGGGAGATTTCCCGTCCTTTCAAGCGACCATTCAGACTCATTTACTGGCGACCCGCGGCAGTGGCTGAACCGCAAAGGTGGGTTTCGGTTCGCTGGCAGGAACGTGCTGAGACATGCCAGCCGGTGCTCCCAGCGCTGAAATCACATATTCCGGATAAGCTGAGATACCATGCTCGTGCAAGTCGAGTCCGTAGAGCTCGCCTTCTTCCGAAACACGCAGCAGCCCAGTCGCATTCACTGCGTACATAACGGCCATGGAGACCGCGAAGGTGGCGACTGTTACGCAAGCGCTTCCGATCGCTTGTGCAGCCAGCACTTGCGTTCCGCCACCGTAAAATAGTCCTTTCAGCGCTGCGGAGTTGTCGGGAGCCACCGGTCCTGTTGCTCCATACTTGCCGCAAGCAAAGAGGCCTAAGGAGAGCGTCCCCCAAATGCCGCATATGCCATGCACCGGAACTGCGCCGATAGGATCATCAATGCGGAGCCATTCCAGTAGTTCCACGCCGAGAACTACGATTACGCCTGCAACACCGCCCAAGAGAATTGCACCGGTCGGAGTAACCCAATAACAAGGGCAGGTGATCGCAACCAACCCGGCTAGAAATCCGTTGGTGGTGAAGCCCGCGTCCCATTTCTTGCTGGACATATAGGCCCAAAACATAGCAGTTAATCCCGCCGCGCAAGCTGCAAGTGTTGTATTTGCAGCGACTCGGCCGACGCCTTCGAAATCCATTGCGGAAAGCGTGCTTCCTGGGTTAAAGCCATACCAGCCAAACCACAAGATCAGACCACCGCTTACAGCGATGGTTAAATCGTGCGGCAACATTGGCGCTCCGCCGTCGCGTTTGAACTTGCGTCCTAAGCGCGGGCCAAGAACGATCGAGCCTGCCAGCGCAACGAATCCGCCAATGGTGTGAACGACCGTTGATCCAGCGAAGTCATGGAAGCCCATCCCAAGCGAAGGAAACACATGGCCATCGCTTCCCATCAGGGCGAGCCAGCCATCCGGGCCCCAAGCCCAATGTCCGATGATCGGGTAAATAAAACCAGAGACGGCGAGGCTATAAAGCAGATCGCCGACAAAGCCGGTGCGGCCGATCATCGCGCCGGACGTAATTGTTGAGCAAGTATCGGCAAAAGCAAACTGGAACAGCCACAGGGCCAAAAATGCAACGCCGGAGGTTTCATAAGTCGCTGGCACGCCCTGCAAGAAGAACCAGTGATATCCAATGAAGCCGTTGCCGTGGCTGAACATGAAGGCAAAACCGAAAGCGTAGAAGAGGATGCCGCAAAGGCATGTGTCCACCACGCATTCCATTAGCACGTTCACAGTTTCGCGAGATCGACAGAAGCCAGCCTCCAGCATGGTGAAGCCGACTTGCATGCCGAACACGAGGAATGCGGCGATCAAGGTCCAGGCGGTGTTCACGGGGTTAACGATGTCGGAAGCTTTGACTTCCGGAGTGCCCGTCTGCGCGGAAACGTGAGCAAAGAAGAGCCCAGAGACCACCATGATGATGAGCATCATCAAACCGATGCCCATGAATTTTCCGGTCAGCAGAAGGGTTCCGTACTTCCTCCACTCGGGATCTCGCAACCGACCAGCAAGACGGGAGAATTTCTGACTGAGGGACAACCTGCTCCCTTTTTGCGCTATGGATCGCATAGGGCAACGCTCCTTTAATTTAGATAGATTTTTGAATCGCCTAAACATCGATACGAGTTCCTACTGTGCCGTGCTGAACGCGTAAATTACTCCCACTGTTGCCGTGTTTTGTCCAGATACAAATCCGTTTAAGCCTCGTGGGAAAACTCGGGCGTCGCTAGAGTCTCTGCGGAATTCCAGACGCGTAATGATCGCTTTCGCAATGGTGCGTTGGAATGTTGCTGTAAATTCGTTGAGCTCCTGGGAAGTTCCGGTCGCAAAACCCTGATTATCGTCGAAGTATTCACCGCGCAAAGCGACGGCATATTTATCGTTGAAAGCATATTTGAGATATCCCGCGAGACCACTCCAAACAGCACGAGGCCCATCGATAAATGGAGGCACTCCAGGAAGAGCGCTGATCACAAAATGATCGCGCCCATAGTCATAGTTCGCCATCAGCGAAAGTTTCGCTGTCGGGGTATAAGTTATGATTGTGTCCGAAAGATTCCGGAATGCTCCGTTGTAATTGAGGTGTTCTGGCCCACCATAGTAGTTTTCGATGATGGTCAATTTCTTGGTGGGATTTACTGTAAG
>JAOAPG010000255.1 GCA_025462785.1 Acidobacteriaceae bacterium | reverse complement strand
CTGCACGGTGGTGACGGGAATCGCCGGCATGCAGGATATGAAAAAAGTAGGGCGGGTCGGCGGTAAAGCACTGCTTTATTTCGAGGTGGTATCCACGCTGGCGTTGTTCATTGGACTCGTGGTGGGAAACGTTGTGCGTCCCGGCAGCGGATTCAACGTGAACACGGCCACGCTCGATGCGAAATCTGTCGCCGACTATGCTGGCCAAGCGAAGGCGCAGAGCATAACCGATTTCCTGATGCATATCATTCCAACGACTGTGGTGGATGCATTCGCTAAGGGAGATATTCTTCAGGTTTTGCTGGTTGCGATTCTTTTCGGCTTCGCATTATCGATCGTGGGCCAACGCTGCAAGCCCGTGGTTGATCTATTCGATGCGCTCATGCATGCGGTCTTCGGCGTAGTCAATATGCTGATGCGCTTTGCTCCAATAGGCGCGTTCGGCGCAATGGCCTTCACGGTCGGAAAATATGGAATCGCTTCGCTGGGACCTCTGGCAAAGCTCGTTGGGACTTTCTACGTTACCTCAATTTTGTTTGTGATCGTCGTCTTAGGGGCCATCGCGTGGATGGCCGGTTTCAGCATCATCAAGTTCCTTCTCTACATTAAGGAAGAAATTCTGCTCGTACTCGCGATCAGTTCTTCGGAACCTGCGCTGCCGACGCTGATGACAAAGCTCGAAAATCTCGGTTGCTCGAAAGCTTTAGTCGGTCTCGTGGTTCCCACCGGATACACGTTCAACACTGACGGCACAAGCCTTTACATGACTCTGGCAGCGCTATTTGTGGCGCAGGCGACCAATACGCATCTCACGCTCACTCAACAACTGACCATATTTGCAGTTGCAATATTGACCTCCAAAGGTGCGAGCGGTGTCCAGGGTGCCTCTTTCATCGCACTGGTAGGTACGCTTTCCGTGGTTCCGACAATTCCGGTTGCGGGCATGGCGTTGATTCTCGGCATCGATCGGTTCATGAGCATGTTTCGTGCCCTGGTGAATATGATTGGGAACGGTGTGGCAACAATTGTAGTGGCGCGCTGGGAAGGTGAACTCAGCCGCGAGAAGCTGCGAATATCTCTTTGAGGAACGTGTATCTAACCCTGCCTGCGAACAACTAGTCTCCCGAACTTCTCTCTGTATCGCAAGCTCCAGTAACTCCGAATCCCAAGCAGATTCAATTCCAAACAGATTTGGGCATTTCTGTTCGTCTCCCTCACTGGACGGGTTTTGTGGGTGGCGTGACTCGCGACCAGGCCTGTAGGAGCGCATCCAATCAAGTGCAGGTGAATAAATATGAGAGCCAGAGGAGCATCAATTCTTAGGACGATCGGAACAGGTTTTCTTTTAACAACTCTATCGTTTTCCGCATGGGCGCAAAATCAGAACACACGTCCGGCACGGCTTGGCGCAATCAATTACGTCGAAGGTCAAGCCTCGGTGGACGGGCAGCCGCTGAGTCCCAACTCTGTGGGGTCGGTCGAATTAGAGAAGGGGCAGGTGCTAACCACGCAAGCAGGTAAAGTGGAGGTTCTGCTGACGCCAGGAGTCTTTCTTCGGGTAGCTGATAACAGTGCGGTGAAAATGATCTCGCCAGGCTTGGCCAATACCGAAGTTGAAATCGACAAGGGTCGTGCGATGGTGGAAGTTACAGACATCAGCAAGAACAACAATATTCAGATCGATGAAGATGGTGCGACTGCCCGGCTTCTGAAGAAAGGTTTGTATGACTTCGACGCGGATCATAATCAAATTCGTGTCTTCAAAGGAAAGGCGGAGGTCCACGCCAACAATCAGAAGGTGAACGTGGGTGAGGACCATGAAGTCACTCTCAATGCCACCGGGAAGCTCAAGCCCCATGGTTTTGACAAAAAGAAGTACGCGGATGATTTCTACCGATGGTCCGGCTTGCGGTCAGGATATTTAGCCGAGGCTGCCGCGGACACCGCGCGCCTCTATGTGAATGGCGGAGGCGGGTGGTACGGTACAGGTTGGTACTGGGATCCGTGGTTCAGTGCGTACACATTTATTCCGGCGGATGGGATCATCTACAGCCCATTCGGCTGGGGATTTTACTCGCCGTTTGCGATCTATGGATCACCATTCTTCTATGGCGGATTCTATGGTCGTCCTCATCGTTTCGATGACTTTCATGGACCGTATGGGCATGGCTTTGAACCGCATGGAGGATTTCACGGGATGGGAGGCTTCCATGGAGGCGGAGGCTTTCATGGTGGTGGTGGCGGACGGCGCTGAATACGCAGTAAGGTATCTCGAAAATATGACTGAAAAGCCCGCTCCAAGGCGGGCTTTTGTCTGTCGTTGTTGCGTGACACTGAGTGGGAATCCCAGTGTTTTAAGTCCTGTGCTGTGCGTCCAAAGCCGGACGCCCTCAAACTCTGATTCGGCGTACAATTTAGATGTTGTCCGGGTCTCTCCTCGTTATGAGCGCCCTTTCACCCTCGTTGTTGACACGGAGGGAGATTCGTGTGCGCGGCGTTGTCCAAGGAGTAGGCTTCCGTCCATTTGTATACAAGCTGGCACAAAGTCTTGGTCTCTCCGGATATGTTTTCAATTCTTCTGCAGGAGTCACGATTGAAATTGAAGGCTCAGAAGAGTCTCTCCAGCAATTCCTGCAGTTACTAAAAACTGACGCCCCTCCCTTGGCCGCAATTGAGCAGGTAAGTGTCGCAGAGCTCGATCCACTCGGCGCCGCGGGATTTTCCATTCGCGAAAGCCATCAAGAATCAGGTGAGTTCGTACTGGTCTCGCCGGACGTAGCAACTTGCGAAGACTGCTGGCGGGAGTTCAGCAATCCGGCGGATCGGCGCTTTCTGTATCCCTTTACTAATTGCACCAACTGCGGACCTCGCTACACCATCGTGGAAGACATTCCTTACGATCGCCTTAAAACCACCATGTCGTTGTTTGAGATGTGCGAGTTGTGCCGACGGGAATACGACGATCCAAATAATCGGCGATTTCATGCGCAGCCGAATGCCTGTGCGGATTGTGGTCCAACTTTGGCATTGGTCAGGAGCGGCGATCCAGGCGAACCGAATTTTGACGCATCGCGTGGGGCGGAAATCCTTCAACAGACTCGGAACCTATTGCACGAAGGGAAGATCGTGGCCGTCAAGGGACTGGGCGGCTTTTTGCTGGCGTGTGATGCCGAAAATGACGACGCAGTGCAGCAATTGCGCAAGCGCAAACGCCGTAGCGACAAGCCGTTTGCGCTCATGGCACGAGATGTTGAAGCTGTAGAAAAATTCTGTGTAGTTTCTGATGTCGATCGCGCTGCCTTGCAAAGTTTACGTCGGCCGATTGTAGTTCTGCCGCGGCAGCCGAATGGCTCAATTTCTCCTCACGTGGCCCCGGGAAACAATACACTCGGTGTCATGCTGCCCTATACGCCTCTTCATTATTTGCTGTTTGGAAATTCAGCAGACGGCCCGTCTGAATTTTCCGCACTTGTGATGACGAGCGGCAATATGAGCGAAGAACCCATTGTTATTTCAAACGAAGAAGCACAGCAGCAGTTGGAAACCATCGCCGACTGGTTCGTCCTTCACAATCGCGATATATATATGCGAGCCGATGACTCAGTAATACGTACATTTCATGGGCGGGAGCGTGTTCTTCGCCGGTCTCGCGGATATGTTCCGCAGCCAGTCGATCTAGGCATTCCAATGGAAGAAATCCTGGCTTGCGGAGCGGAGTTAAAAAATACTTTCTGCCTAACTAAAGAACACTATGCGATCCTCAGCCAGCACATTGGTGATTTTGAGAATTATGAAACTCTTCAATTCTTCGAGGAGACGCTAGAAAATCTGAAAAAACTATTTCGCGTTGAACCTCAAGCGGTGGCGTACGATCTTCATCCTCGTTACATGAGCTCGCGTTTCGCCCAGAAACTATCAGTCGAGCGAAAGGTCGGCGTCCAACACCACCACGCACATATCGCCAGCTGCATGGCGGAGAACCATCTGAAGGGAAGGGTGATTGGTGTTGCCTTCGATGGAACTGGATATGGAACTGATGGCCAGATTTGGGGAGGGGAGTTTTTAGTCGCTGACTTCGCCGACTTTAAGCGGCACGCGCATCTTCGCTATGTCCCCTTACCTGGTGGGGATGCAGCTGTGCGACAACCTTGGCGAGTTGCACTCAGCTACCTGAGAGACACTTTTCGTTCTGCAAACCTAGCGAATGTCGCTTTTTTGAAGCCAGTGCCAGAAAAGCAAGTCGCGCTGGTAGACGCCATGCTCACTCGCGGCATCAATAGCATCCAGACTTCCTCTTGTGGCCGATTGTTCGATGCCGTGGCGTCACTCATTGGCTTACGATACGAAGTCAATTTTGAAGGGCAGGCGGCAATCGAATTAGAAGCGATTGTCAGGCGCGACGTGACTCAGGAATATCCTTTCCGCATAGAGGACGGCGATCCCGCGCAGATTGATTTGCGGCCGATGATAGAGGCACTCGTGGAAGATTTGGCAGCCTCAAAAACGCAGTCTTATATCTCTGCCTGTTTTCACAATACTTTGGCTCGAGTGATTGTCGAGATGAGCCGCCGCATTCGCGAAGAGGAAAATCTGAATCGTGTTTGCTTGAGTGGGGGAACTTTTCAGAATCACTACCTGCTTGATCGCGCCGTTACTTGGCTGCGCGAGATAGGATTTGAAGCGTTCATCCACTCGACTGTTCCATCGAACGACGGCGGCATCTCGCTCGGGCAAGCAGTAATAGCCAACGAAATCTTGCGAAATGGAGATCCTCATGTGCTTGGCAATTCCCGGTAAAGTTGTCGATTCGTTTGACAGGGGCGGCATGCGGATGGCAAAGATTCAATTCGGCGGCATCGTGCGCGAAGCGTGCCTGGAGTACGTGCCGGACACGAAAATCGGCGAATACGTTCTGGTTCACGTGGGCTTTGCTATCAGCAAAGTCGACGAAGAGGAAGCCCATAGAACCTACGAATTGTTGAAAGAAATGGACCAGTTGACCGAACTCGAAGCCCCCGTGGTTGAGGAGGTCGGGACGCGGAAGGAGGATGATTCGTGAAGTATCTAGACGAATACCGCGATGGAAATATTGCGCGCAAGCTTGTGGATGAAATGCGTCGTATCCAGACGCGCCCTTGGGTCATTATGGAAGTGTGCGGGGGACAGACACATTCGATCGTGAAACACGGCATCGATCATCTTCTACCCGAAGGAATTGAATTGGTGCACGGCCCTGGCTGCCCCGTGTGTGTCACCCCGCTTGAGATGATCGACAAAGCTCATGCCATTGCACGGCGTCCTGACGTTGTCTTTTGCTCATTTGGGGACATGTTGCGCGTGCCAGGTTCGGAGGGCGATCTGTTCACCATCAAGTCCCAAGGCGGGGATGTTCGGGTAGTGTACTCGCCTTTGGATTGCCTGAAAATCGCGCGGTCCAATCCAGACAAGCAAGTCGTGTTCTTTGCCATTGGATTTGAGACGACGGCTCCCGCAAACGCCATGCTGGTGTGGCGGGCTTTTCAGGAACGACTAAAAAATGTATCTGTTCTGGTGTCGCATGTTCTTGTCCCTCCGGCTTTGGTTGCAATTCTGAGTTCGCCTTCCAACCGCGTACAAGGATTCTTAGGGCCAGGGCACGTGTGCGCTGTCGTGGGGTATTCGGAGTACGAGCCAATTAGCGCGGAATTTAATGTTCCAATTGTGATTACTGGTTTCGAGCCACTCGATATCCTGCAAGGAACTCTAATGACGATCCGCCAGCTTGAAACTGGGCGCGCCGAAGTTGAGAACCAGTATTCGCGCGTGCTCGACCGAGATGGAAACCGGACGGCGCAAGACTTGGTTTTCAAAGTGTTTGAGGTGGGTGACCGCAAGTGGCGCGGTATCGGAAACATCGGGCAGAGTGGTTACAAGTTGCGTCCCGAATTCCGCGATCATGATGCGGAGAAGTTGTTCGATGTAGCTCAAATTGCCACGATTGAACCTACTATTTGCATCAGCGGTGAGATTCTGCGCGGCATCAAAAAGCCGCATGACTGCCCGGCGTTTGGCACGGCTTGCGATCCGCAGCATCCTCTTGGGGCAACTATGGTATCCGCCGAAGGAGCGTGCGCTGCGTATTACACTTACGGACGGCATTTGAAGAAAGAGCGCGAACTAGTATCGATTTCGACCGGCAGCGCAGCTTAAAAGAAAAACATTATGAGCGATACTGTCTCTCCAGTGTTCGGAGTATGTCCCTTGCCGATTTTTGATCACAAACAAATCGTGCTAGGGCACGGTAGCGGCGGCAAGCTCACCGCCGAGTTAATCGAGAAGATTTTTCTGCCAGCATTTGCTAACCCTATCCTCGACAAGTTGGACGATCAGGCTGTCCTTCAGGTAAATGGTTCGAAGCTGGCATTCACAACAGACTCGTTCGTAGTGACGCCGATTTTCTTTCCCGGGGGCGACATTGGCCGCCTCGCGGTAAATGGTACGGTCAACGATCTTGCCATGAGTGGCGCCCGGCCACTTTATCTTGCAGCTGCTTTCATCTTGGAAGAAGGCCTGCCCTCTGATGACTTGCGCCGGGTGGTTGAGTCAATGCGGGATGCGGCACAAGAGGCTGGCGTGCAGTTTGTGACTGGCGATACCAAAGTGGTGAACCGGGGCAAGGGCGACAAGATTTTTATCACCACGACGGGTATTGGAATCTTGGAAGGGAACGTCAGTGTCTCTGCTGACCGTGCCATTCCCGGGGACAAGATCATCGTAAGTGGTTACATCGGCGACCACGGGATGGCCATCATGTCGCAACGCGAGAATCTTGAGTTTGAAGGAACTATCGAAAGCGACTGTGCTCCTCTCCATGGATTGGTCCAGGCCATGATGCAAGCTGGTGCGGAGAATATTCATTGCTTGCGTGATCCTACTCGAGGCGGTTTGGCGACCACACTGAATGAAATTGCTGCTCGCTCGCGAGTAGGCATGAAGTTGAGGGAAGACTCCATTCCTATACGCGAAACGGTCAGAGGAGCGTGCGAAATTCTGGGACTCGATCCCCTTTACGTAGCAAATGAAGGAAAGCTAGTTGCTGTGGTGGCGGCCGAGGCAGCAGAAAACGTGCTGGATAAAATGCGGGAACACCCGTTGGGCGCGGCTGCCGTGACCATTGGCGAGATAGTTGCGGAACATTCGGGGATGGTGCTCATGAAAACCGAAATTGGAGGCACTCGCGTGCTCGACGTAATGTTCGGTGAGCAGCTTCCCAGAATTTGCTGACAATTTTCTTCTACAGTTGATCATGTATTTTGGGGCTAAGATGCGATTTCCTCTGTTGCTATGGGTGTAGACTCGGCTTGTTTCAGCGTAAGTCTGGTGGAGCATGTTTTCGGACCCCCCAGTTGCCTTTCCTGAAAGATCGTTTGTTCAGGCAGCTTTCGGCCAACTTCTTTCCTCAATTCAGCTCTGCTTCCTACAGTTAGGTCACAAAATAATTTTGCTATTTTCCTACCAGAGAGCAATTACGCGCCTCGCCCTATTCGCGCGCGTGCGCTGTTGCGCACACGCAACAATGGCTGCCTCATGGTGAGGCAAGAAAAAACCTAAGGAGGCCACATATGCCGACGGATCCAACTCCGATCTCCAAGGCGCAACGTCCTTCACCTGTCAAGGAAGTTCACATTCTTTGGATCACAGCGGGGCTTGGTTGTGATGGTGATTCCGTGTCTGTAACCGCGGCCGAACAGCCCAGCATAGAAGACGTGTTGCTGGGCGCAATTCCGGGGCTGCCAAAAGTTTACTTGCACAATCCCGTGCTCGCCTTTGAAGTGGGCGATGACTTCATGAAATATTTTTATCAGGCAGAGGAAGGGAAGCTGGAACCGTTTGTGTTGGTCGTCGAGGGATCAATCCCCAACGAAAAGATTAAACGCGAAGGATATTGGGCGGCCTTGGGCACCAATCCTGTAACTGGTCAGCCGATCACTACCTGCGAGTGGATTGATCGATTGGCGCCAAAAGCGTTAGCGGTGATCGGGGCCGGCACATGCGCCACATACGGCGGCATCCATGCAATGGCGGGAAATCCAACCGGATGCATGGGATTGGCTGATTATCTGGGATGGAAATGGCGCTCCAAAGCGGGGCTGCCCATCATAAACGTGCCCGGATGCCCGGTACAGCCGGACAACTTCATGGAGACGGTTTTGTATCTGCTGTATCAAGTCGCGGGACTGGCACCAATGATTCCGCTGGATGATCAATTACGCCCGACTTGGTTATTTGGAAAAACGGTGCACGAAGGATGCGACCGTGCCGGTTATTACGAGCAAGGCGATTTTGCTTTGGAATATGGCTCGCCTAAATGTCTGGTAAAAGTGGGCTGCTGGGGGCCGGTGGTGAACTGCAACGTGCCCAAGCGCGGCTGGATGCGCGGTATCGGAGGATGTCCGAATGTCGGCGGCATCTGCATCGGCTGTACCATGCCCGGCTTCCCAGACAAGTTCATGCCTTTCATGGATGAGCCGCCGGGAGCGAGGTTGTCGACCTTTGCTATTGGAAAATACGGCAAGCTCATTCGCACTCTGCGCAGCCTCACGAATTCTACCGTTAACAAAGAGCCCAAATGGCGGCATCCCGGCTCAACCCTAACCACTGGTTATCGGCCGCAAGCCCACTAAAGGAAAGGATAAATTGCAATGGGCACAACAACTGAAGTAATGCCGCACACTCCGACTAAGAAACGGAACCTAGTGGAGATGAATTGGGACCCGATCACTCGTATCGTGGGCAGCCTGGGAATTTTTACCAAGATCGATTTCGAAAACCGTGAAGTCGCCGAATGCTATAGCACCTCATCAATTTTTCGCGGCTACAGCATTTTCATGAAAGGCAAGGATCCGCGTGATGCGCACTTTATCACCAGCCGCATCTGCGGGATCTGTGGTGATAATCATGCCACTTGCGCGGTCTACGCGCAAAACATGGCTTTTGGGGTGAGACCGCCCGCGTTGGGCGAGTGGATCATCAATCTTGGCGAAGCCGCCGAATACATGTTCGACCACAACATCTTTCAAGACAATCTGGTCGGCGTAGATTTCTGCGAACAGATGGTCAAAGAAACCAATCCGGGAGTGTGGGAAAAAGCCCAGAAGAAAGCCTCTCCGCACGCCAACAAACATGGGTACAAGACCATCGCAGACATTATGCGTGCGCTCAATCCGTTCACCGGCGAGTTCTATCGCGAAACGCTGGCCATGAGCCGAATGACGCGAGAAATGTTCTGCCTCATGGAAGGCCGTCACGTTCACCCTTCTACTTTGTACCCCGGTGGAGTCGGGACAGTCGCAACCGTTCAGCTATTTACCGATTATCTCGTGCGCTTAATGAAGTATGTGGAGTTCATGAAGAAAGTCGTTCCCCTGCACGATGACCTTTTTGATTTCTTCTATGAGGCGCTTCCGGGCTACGAAAAAGTCGGGCAGCGCCGAGTCCTGCTGGGATGTTGGGGGTCGTACAACGATCCGGCTTATTGCGACTACAAGTATCGAAACATGTCCGAGTGGGGACGAAAGATGTTCGTAACTCCGGGCGTTATCGTCGATGGCACGCTGGTCACGAACGATCTCGTCGACATTAATCTGAACATGCGGATTTTACTTGGCAGTTCCTACTACGACGACTGGCAAGATACAGAAATGTTCGTCAAAACAGATCCGCTTGGAAATCCTGTTGACCGCCGACATCCGTGGAACCAGACGACAATTCCTCGCCCGCAAAAGCGCGACTTTAAAGGGAATTACACCTGGGTCATGTCGCCTCGTTGGCTCGATAAGCGAACCGGCGATCACCTCGCGCTCGACACGGGCGGCGGACCAATCGCGAGACTTTGGTCGACCGCATTGTCGGGGCTTGTAGATATCGGCTACATAAAGGCGACCGGAACCAGTGTGAAAATCAATCTGCCCAAGACGGCTCTTCTACCGGAAGCCGAATTCGAGTGGAAGATTCCCAAGTGGAGTAATGCGATTGAACGCGACCGCGCCAGAACTTACTTCCAAGCTTACGCAGCGGCAACAGCTCTGCATTTTGTAGAGAAGGCGCTGGAGGAGTTACGAGCCGGACGTTCGAAAACCTGGGCCGATTTTACAGTCCCCGAGGAAGCTATGAGTTGCGGTTTCCACGAGGCAGTTCGAGGAGTGCTTTCGCATCACGTCATAATTCGCGAAGGCAAGATTGCGAACTATCATCCCTATCCGCCAACGCCTTGGAATGCGAATCCTCGCGATATCTATGGGACGCCTGGTCCTTATGAAGACGCGGTGCAGAACACGCCGATCTTCGAAGAGAATGGGCCGGACAAGTTTAAGGGAATCGACATCATGCGCACGGTGCGCAGCTTCGATCCTTGCTTGCCCTGTGGCGTTCACATGTACCTCGGCAATGGCAAGGTGCTGGAAACTCGCCATTCCCCGACGTTCGGTGTTGCAGGACATGAGTAAGGTACTGAGGACGGAGAATCAACGGATGCCAGAAAAACGCGAGTTCCAGGCACGAACGGAACGGATTGAAGAATTGGTACGCATACTCGAGGGAGCGGAAGATCCTAAGATACACGCCGTCGCCCTTGAGCTCATGCAATCAGTGATGGAACTTCATGGCGTCGGCTTGGAGAAAATGCTTGAGTTGGTGGCGCAAAATTCTGGAGGCGAGCATTTGATTGACGAATTCGCGCAAGATGATCTGATCTCAAGCTTGCTCTTGCTGCATGATTTACATCCTGATGACATCGAAACTCGAGTGCTTCGTGCGCTGGATAGGCTCCGTCCGAATCTTCAATCGCAAGGTGGTGACGCGGAATTACTTGGTATTGAGGACGGACTTATTCGGTTGAGGATTCATGGTATGAGTGGTGGCGGTTGTCATTCTTCATCGGCGGCAACCCTGAAGAGCGAAGTCGAAGATGCGATTTATCAGGCGGCTCCCGACGCCATACAAATTATGACAGAGGAAGTTGAGCATCCCCGTCCAGCTCAATTGGTCACCTTGAAGTAGCTCTCAATTGTTCGAGGAGGAACTATGCTAAGGCAACACACTACGCCGCAATCCCACACACCAGGAACACACCGCGGAGAAGAGTGGGTGCGCCATGACAAGGAGCCAGGGCGAGAAGGAGCAACACGAACCGCCAGGGACGCCACAGGTATCAATCCCGACAAGAGAAGACCGATTGACCCCAGAATGCCCGAGATGCCGCCGGCCTGAGGCATGGTGAATGACCGACATACTTAACAACGGGGAGCGTGAGAGCGCTTTTGCCGTCTTGCGCAAGTTTGCGCGTCAGCGGTCTAACGCAGAGCGTTGCGAACTCTGCAGCGCGGAACTAATCCCGGAACACTCCCACCTGCTTGAAATAGCAAAGCGGCAAGTTCTCTGCGCGTGTGATCCTTGTGCGATTCTCTTCAGCGAGACTGGAGCTCGTTATCGGCGTATTCCACGACGCGCTCGATTGCTGAGTGATTTTAAAGTCACAGACCAGGAATGGGAGGCATTGATGCTCCCCATTAACTTGGCCTTTTTCTATCACGATAGTGCCAAAGCCCGGGTAGTCGCGATGTATCCAAGTCCCACAGGCGCAACTGAATCGCTGCTAAGCTTGGATGCTTGGGCTGATCTTGAAGTGCAGAATCCTGCGTTACTGAAGATGGAGCCGGATGTTGAGGCGCTGCTGGTAAATCGCGTTAGGTCCACACGCGAATATTTTCTGGTTCCGATTGATGAGTGCTACCGCCTGGTTGGATTGATCCGGGCCAATTGGCGAGGACTTTCGGGAGGAACGGAAGTTTGGAAGGACATAAAAGGATTTTTTGATGGACTGAAAATGAAGCGTGGGGGCTTGAACGAGGTGGCGAGTGCCTGAGTTGAGTTTCCAGGTAGACGGTTCCGAAGCAGTGATGCACGCCGCCGCGCCCTTACTCGCGCTGAAACTGAAGATTTCCAAGTTGCCCTCGAGCGAGGCGATTCATTCCTTGAGCTTGCGCTGTCAGGTCCAAATTGAACCAGCACGCCGGAGGTATGATTCGACGGAACAGGAAGGACTCAGTGATCTCTTCGGGGAGCCTGAGCGCTGGGGGCGCACCGTTCGCTCGTTTCTCTGGATGAACACGAGCCTCTCGGTTGCAAGTTTCTCGGATACAACGATTGTCGATCTGCAGTTGCCCTGTACCTTTGATTTCAATGTAGCTGTAACGAAATATTTTCACGCGCTGGAAAACGGAGAGATTCCACTTTGCCTCATGTTCAGCGGGACAGTTTTTTACAGCGAGGCCGACGGTCCCTTGCAGGCAACGCAGATTCCTTGGGACCGTGAAACCAACTACCGTCTTCCTGCCGCAACCTGGCGCAAGATGATGGACATGCACTATC
>JAOAPG010000254.1 GCA_025462785.1 Acidobacteriaceae bacterium | reverse complement strand
CGATGAAACCTTAGTTTCGGGCACATCGTCACGGCTGAGGACATCCCGGACCGTCGGCAAGTCGAGGCGTAGAAACATACAGAGCAACGGCACTTTCTCCGAGGCCTCAACGATTTGGCTTTGCGCAGGCACGTCGATCGATGACAACAGAAACGATGATCCATCACACAAATACTCCGTGCCTCCGAGATTAATCCGCTTCCGTCCCTGCACAAAGATGGTGAGGCTCGGCTCATAGGATGCTCGATAGCAGGGAGTCGGCGACGTACGGTGGTAAAGGATCAGTCCTGGTACAGCAGTGGTGTGTTCACCTTCCTTTCGTGTATGCACAGCAATCCGCTGCGCCAATGATCGTCTCATCTCGCTCACCGCGGGATCGGGAGATAGAGTGTCCTTTGTTCTCCTCAACATCTCGCTTTCTCTCCTCTTGACAAGAATACTGCCGACAATCCATCCGTGTGCATAAAAACAAGCGTGCAAACAGGATTAGGCAAGGAATTGGCAGGATCGGGAAAGCGCCCGGAGGTTTCGCTGGATAGCGTTGGAAGGTATGAGAAAGGGCTACCGACCATGAGGGAGTTATTTTCGACCTGCGCGGCGTTTCTGTTTCTAGCGACTATGCCGGTCGTTGGAATTGCACAGAGTGGCAGCACACAGATCTTAATTACGCCGACGAGTTCGCAAAAGGTCATCGCAGGCGCTCAGGATCGCTTCACGGGCACAGTTCGCGTTCAGTCTCTTTTCGACGCGAAGGAACCAGCCCGGTCAAGCGGTGGCCAAGTCACATTCCAGCCCGGAGCGCGATCGTCCTGGCACACCCATCCGCTTGGCCAGATCTTGATCGTGACAGATGGTGTCGGCTGGGTTCAGCAATGGGGCGGCCCTGTTCAGGTGATTCGCAAGGGAGACGTCGTTTGGATTCCGGCGGGCGTCAAGCACTGGCACGGTGCAACGCCAACCACAACCATGACGCACATAGCATTTCAGGAGCAACTGGACGGCAGAGCGGTGGACTGGTTGGAAAAGGTCACCGACGAGCAGTACGGGCTTCCGAAGTGAGAGAAAACAATTAGTTAGCGCGAAGAAGCACGGAAGGAGCAGGACTATGCCGCACGTCGTTGTGAAGCTGTGGCCCGGTAAGTCGGAACAGCAGAAGACTCGACTCGCTCAGGAAATAACCGACAGTGTCATGTCCGGTCTCAATTATGAGGCGGACCCCGTTTCGGTTGCGTTTTGAGGAAGTCGAATCGCAGGAATGGACGGAGAAAGTGTACCGCCCCGATATCAAAGCCAAGTGGAACCAACTCTACAAAAAACCGAGATATAACCCCGCTCGAAAAGTGAGGAACTGGTTACATGAACATATCTTTCGAAAACAAAGTTGCACTCGTTACAGGCGCTGCATCTGGATTGGGTCTTGCGACAGCGAAGGCTTTTGCTGAATCAAGTGCTTCCGTGGTATTGGCGGACTGGAATGAGAAGGAGGTGCAAGCCGCAGCCAAAGAGCTTGCCGATAAGGGTCACAAGACGCTTGCGGTTCGCTGCGACGTGTCAGATGACGTGCAGGTAGAAGCAATGGTGACGAGGACTGTCGCTACTTTCGGGCGGCTCGATGCCGCCTACAACAATGCCGGCGTTCAAAATGTCCTCGCCGAAACGGCCGACTCTCCCCGCGATGACTATGACCGAATTATGGGGATCAACCTGCGCGGTGTCTGGAGCTGCATGAAGTTCGAACTGCAGCAGATGCGCGAGCAAGGCAGTGGAGCCATCGTCAACTGTTCGTCGCTCGGAGGTCTTATCGGGGGTGCCCGGCGCGGTACATACCATGCCGCGAAGCACGGTGTCATCGGATTCACAAAGAGTGCGGCGCTCGAATATGCTACTCGCGGTATTCGCGTTAACGACGTGTGCCCTGGCATGATTCAGACGCCCATGTCCGACAAGATGATCGCTGAAGGTCAAGGTGAAGAGTTGAATGCGATGTTGAAGGCCTACGTGCCGATGGGGCGAATGGGGCGTCCCGAGGAGATCGCCGATGCTGTCTTGTGGCTCTGCAGCTCAGCCGCGAGCTACGTTACCGGCCAGTCGATCTCAATCGACGGCGGGTATGTCATGCGCTAAAGCAAAGGAAACCAAGTCATGCAAGGAACTGTTGGTTGAGCCCAAACAAGTACCGTCGAGATATACCCCTAAGCAGATGTACGCTGCGTGGGATGTCTTTTTCGGAACTCAGGTTTTCCTGGCCTAAATTGAACCACGGTGGCCCGAATGTCCGAGAAACTCAAACTCAGAAGGGTTTGTTGAGAAAATGCACGATTGGCGCTGTTTGTGTTCAGCACAACCCTTGCGCGAACGACGAGCCTCGGTTCATCGCGTATACTGCTCAGCCCGACGTGCCGCGCTCAGCAAAAGTTGGAATTGCTATCCGGGTTGCATATCAGCCGACAATCGTGTCAGCTAAGCATTAATGAAGGAAGGTCCATGGGCCTCTACCCCAAATACATCCTGCCCCGGCTGATCGACGTTGGCTGCCGAAACAAAGATGCACGGGAACTCAGAAAGCAGGTGCTGCCGGCCGCCAAGGGCCACGTCGTGGAAGTAGGCATCGGTTCTGCTCTGAACCTTCCCTACTACTCCTCCGATGTGGTGCATCTATACGGGATTGATGCGTCGTCCGAACTCTTGCAAATGGCACGACAGAAAACAGAAAACGCACCTTTTCCGGTCACGCTGGTAAACCAAACTGCCGAGAAGATCCCGCTCCGAAGTCATTCCGTGGACACGGTTGTCATGACATGGGTGCTGTGTTCCATCGCCCAGGACATCACCGCACTGCAGGAGATGAAGCGAATCCTCAAGCCGAACGGTCGTCTGATTTTTCTGGAACACGGCCTCGCTCCTGAACCGAAAATCCAGTTCTGGCAAAACCACCTCACACCTATTTGGAAACGCATGGGCGGAGGCTGCTGCCTGAATAAGAAAATCGATGAACTCATTTCCCGAGCAGGCTTCAGGATTACAGAACTCCACACTTCCTACATGCCAGGACCTAAACCGATGACCTACGTCTATCGAGGATTCGCCCAACTGGACCGTTCGCCTTAGCTCTCGCATGGGCGCCCAACTGCCTCGTCTAAAGTTTCGGGCCGCAAGAGCTGCGATACAATTTTGTTAACCGGAGACCAGTCAGAATAGTTCGCTATGGATGTCAAGACACATTGGGAGAAGGTTTATCAGACGAAGGCACCGGACTCTGTCAGTTGGTATCGACCGCATCTTGAGAGTTCGTTCGCCCTAATCGAGCGAACGGCAGCGGGCCCGCATTCTGCGATTATCGATGTTGGCGGTGGCGAATCCACGCTGGCCGACGACCTCATGTCGTGGGGCTATCAGGACATTACCGTTCTTGATATTTCTGAGACCGCGATCAGCGTTTGCAAGAAGCGCATGGAGGCAAGAGCTCACCAGATCCGCTGGCTGGTTGCCGACGTTACTCTCGCAGGACTGGATAAATGTGCCTACGATGCCTGGCACGACCGCGCCGTGTTTCACTTTCTCAACGGGAGTGAAACAACGTGTCGCCTATGTCGGGAATGTCGCGCGGTCAGTGAAACCCGGAGGGCATGTCATCGTTAGCACCTTCGGGCCGGAAGGCCCGACCAAATGTAGCGGCCTCGATGTCGTGAGGTACGATGCCGACTCGCTGCATGATCAGTTTGGCGCACGCTTCCATCTGGTCGCGAGCTCTAAAGAACTTCACCAAACTCCCTTTGGAACGACCCAGCAGTTTCTCTATTGCTACTGTCGCGTCGAGTGAAGGCAACGCGGTTGCTCGTTAGTAGGGCACCGTGTCCAAAATTCCCTGCTACCAGTTCACTTGGGCATGTTTTTCGCAAGAGCGACGGATTGCACAGTCATCATGTCGCCCGTCACGCTCCCTTTCACCGTGACCCTGTCACCTGCTAACTTGTCCAGTTCTGCCTCGTGTCCCTCCATCGTGTAAACTTTCTTCCCTACAACCAGTGCGTACTTCGTGCCTTGCTTCACGCATTCTCGGGTACACTCAGCCGGGCTCTTATCCTTGGCCATGTGGTGGGCACCGCACATGGCGTCACTGACCGTTCCCGTTAGGGTTTTGGGGCGCTGCCGAACTCTCAGTCGGTTTGTCCGACTTTGGGGTGCCCGCCGGCAATTGCATTTGGGCCGCCAGGAGCATAGTGGCAAATGTGAGAAACGCGATAGTGTTTACGACCTTCTTCTTGTTTTCATCAGTATTCCCCTTTTTGGTTTCAAAGTTGTACTGCTCTGACCACAATCATTGGCTTAAGTCTGCGGTTCAGGCTGCAACGTGCCCCGCCGCAGTGCTCGTTCCTTCATCAACACGAAGAAAACCGGAACCAGAATCAGTACGTGAATCGTTGAGGTAATCATTCCGCCCACAATCGGAGCAGCAATCGGCTTCATCACGTCGGAACCGATGCCGCTTTCAAATAGAATTGGGACGAGGCTGGCGAGTACTGCCGTCACCGTCATGAGTTTTGGCCGTAGTCGCTGCACGGCTCCCTCGATCGCGGCGGCCTCGATCTCCGCATTGCTGAGCGGAACACCCGAAGCCAACTTGTGGTCGAGAGCTTCGTGAAGATAAACGACCATGACGACACCCGTCTCAACGGCAATTCCAAATAGCGCGATATAACCCACCCAGACCGCCACGCTGAAGGTGTAGCCGAGCAGCCACTGGAGGAGCAGTCCCCCGGTCATGTCGTAAAACGGGGGAAAAATCAGTACCATCGCTTCCGTCGCGGAATGGAAAATCATGAATAGCAGCATGAAGATCACGAAGAACACCACCGGCAGAATGATCTTCAGCCGCTCTTTGGCTCGAACCTCAAACTCGTATTCCCCAGACCAGGTGTAGGTGTAGCCTGCTGGCAGCACGAGTTTCTGGCGCAGCAAGTTGGAGGCTTCCTTCACGAAGCCCCCATAGTCTTTCGTGTTCAGGTCGATGTAGACGTAGCCAGTAAGCTGGCCATCTTCGTCGCGAATCATGGCGGGGCCATTCGAGAACGAGATCTTCGCGACTTGCCCGATGGGAATTTGTGCGCCCGACGGAGTTGCGAGGAGCACCCGACCGAAATCCTCCAGGTTGTCGCGAAAATCACGCTCGTAGCGGACGTTCATCGGGTAGCGTTCACGGCCTTCGATGTTTTCTCCGATGTTCATCCCTCCGATACCAGATGAAACCGCCTGCTGAACATCAGCGATTGTTAACCCGTACTTGGCTGCTTCGAGCCGGTTCACATCGACGTTGACGTAGAAGCCTTGTGACACGCGCTCGGCAAAGGCGGAACGAACCTGTGAAGTCTGCGAGAGGATCTTCTGAATCTGCGCCCCGAGTTGCTGGATACCCTCAAGGTTTGGTCCCTGGATCTTCATCCCGACCGGCGTCTTGATTCCAGTGAGTGCCATGTCCAGTCGATTCTCAACTGGCATCGTCCAGGTATTCGTCAGTCCGGGAAATTGCAGCTTTTCGTCCATTTCGCGTATCAGCTTTTCGTAGGTCATACCCGCGGGCCATTGCTCGCGCGGTTTCAGCATGACCGTCGTGTCGTACATATCAAGGGGAGCGTTGTCGGTCGCGCTGTCCGAACGTCCCACGACCCCGAATACCGACTGCACCTCTGGATAAGAACGCAGCACGCGATCTTGCTCCTGCAGTAATTGCGAAGCCTGCGTGATAGAAATGCCGGGCAGCGCCGTCGGCATATATAAAGAGGAGCCTTCGTAGAGTGGCGGCATGAATTGGCTGCCAAGCCGCAGCACGAGAGGGAACGTGACGGCCAGGAAGAGCAAGTTCAGCAGTAAAGTTGTCTTGCGATACTTCAGGCACAGCCGGAGAACTGGGAGGTATAAGGCCTGCGTCAATCGCGAAATTGAATTTTGCGACTCGGGCCGTAGCTTCCCTTTGATAAAGATGACCATTAGAACCGGCACCAATGTGATCGCCAGGAGAGATGAAAAACCAACGGCAAGCGTCTTTGTCCAGGCAAGCGGCCGGAACATGCGGCCTTCTTGCGCTTCCAAAAGGAAAA
>JAOAPG010000252.1 GCA_025462785.1 Acidobacteriaceae bacterium | reverse complement strand
CAAGGAACTCGAAGCGCGAACGGCGTCATTGAACGCCGCGGCTCGTGGCCGGCTTCAGAAGCATAGCGCCCGACTCGACCAGCTTATAGGGCAAATCCAGGCGCTTTCGCCTTTGGCGATCCTGGAGCGAGGCTATGCTTTGATTTTTGATTCGTCAGGAAAGCTTTTGAAAGATGCCACACAGGTCAGCCCTGGAGATGAGGTCTCCGTTACACTGGCACGAGGAACATTCACGGCGACGGTCAAGAGCAGTGAATCTTAGTCTGAAAAGAATTCACAGGCACACCACCGAAAAATTGTTATCGTTGCGGCACAGCGTGAAATGCGCCTTTATCACCTTGTTCGGCGATAGTAGCAACAGTCACCATGTCGCGACCTCCTGATTTCGAGTGATAGAGGCAGCAGTCCGCTATCTTCAATAATTCCTCCGCCGATGAGCCGTGCTCGGGGAATGTAGCCACCCCGATTGACAATGTAATCGTGCCCAATGTCCTGCCTTCGTATTTTAGATTGAGTTGCTTCGCTTTTTCGCGCAAGGCATTGGCCCGCCGGACAGCATCGTCTGAGGATGACTCGGGCAGGATAAAAGCGAACTCCTCCCCGCCTTGCCTGCACACTACATCGTCTGCGCGGAAGAAGACTCTGAAAACATCCGCCAGTGCGCGTAACACAGAATCTCCGGCATCATGGCCGAAGGTATCGTTGAACCGCTTAAAGTGATCGAGATCTACAACTAGCACTGAAAGCGGGTGCTGCTTGCGCTGGGCGCGGTGCAACTCCCTCTCCAGGGAATCCTGCATAAATCGGCGGTTGAACAAACCGGTGAGCGGATCACGGATGGACTGATCGCGCAGGGTCTCCCGCAATCTAAGATTGGCCAGCGACAGAGCGATTTGTACCGCCACAGTAGTTCCCAGCGTTTGTCGCGAGTTCCGCACGTCCGCTGGGCTGGCATCTTGAGGAGGTTCACCCGTGTTCGCGAATTTCAGGTGCAAAATGCCGAGAGTATCCCCCTGCCCCACAAGAGGCACGCAGAGGCAGCTAACGGATTCGGTGTCAACCAAATGGGAGCACCTAACTCCTCCGCTGAGATGATCAGTCCAGTGGGGCTGGCCACGGCGTAGCGCCCAGCATGCCTCCGGAGCGAAGAGGCTTTCTGATGGGCTGGCGGTTCCCCAACTTGCCGCAGCTTCCACCGCGTTTCGCGACGATTTGAATACATACAGGGTTCCGGAGATCGCTTCAGGGAAGAGATTCTGAACTGACTGGATCACCGCCGAACCTGCTTCCGCCAGGGTTACACAACAATCCAGAAGGTTGCTCATCTCGCTGAGTAACGTCGTTTGCCGGGTGCGGATCTCCAGCTCTTTTATCAGGCGGTTCAAGGAATCAGCATGTTGTCGCTCGAGGTCTAATATTTTGGTTTGTTCTGAAATGTCTTTATAAATGGTATAGGCACCACGCCGTTTGCCATTCGCGACCACTGGGACGGTGTGCAATTCCAGATCAAGAAGCTCTCCATCTCTGCGCCGCCTCCGGACGACCTTGGTCGTACTCGTTGCCGCGGAGAGTAATTCGGGTAATTCTGATTTTTCTTCGATTCCACCCGCAGAAGAAAAAAGCGAGTGGATATTCATACCGGTGAGTTCAGACTGGCCGTATAAGAATAATTTCTTGAATGCATTGTTCGCCAAGTCGACTAGGCCTTCTGGATTAAGAACGACGATGCCGAGCGGACTGTTTTGTATCAAGGAGTCCAAATAGGTTGTTTGTTCTCGGAGGTCGATGGACATGCGGTGCCGTTCGCTTACTGCCGATCCGACAATGAGGCCCACTGCGGAAACCACCAACATGAGCAGGCCAACTTTCGTGAGCACTGCGCCGGAAGGGTAAAAATGGAATGCCACCACGATACCAAAATTTAATAGAAGCAATGCGGTGACGACTCTCCGGATGCCATGCCGCATTGCAACCCAGGTGATCGGGATAAAGGACAGATAAAAAAATTGATACTGTCCCCAGTGCCGTCCGAACATTACCCAGAGCACAAACAACAACGTAGTACCTTGACCGACGACTTCGAGGAGCGATCCGAGCGTGAGATTTGTCTCGCGGAAACGTCGTTTCGATACTTCGCCTTCCACGATCTCTGGCGACAATTGTCTTCGGAGCCATGGGAAGACATGGATGAGAAGAAAGGGAGCTACACCAAGCAGTCCAATCTCGTCTCCGAAAAACCACCCCAGCGAGGATTGCCAAAATTCACCCGGGTGGATGGCATGATCTGTGGCCAGACAGGCGACAGAAACAATAGTCGCCCCTAAGGCAGCAACGGTGGTCACTGCCACATAGCGGACTACATCGCGCTGATGACGAAGGCCTAAATCTATCGCTTGCGAACTGCGCAGGAGATAGGCAGCACCAGCATAGAAGCCAGTCGCGCTGACAGCGCCGATGGCCACGCTGAAAGACCAGAGCGGCTGGTGATAGACCAGCACTTCCGAAACCACGTCCGCAAAGAGGACGACAAACACGTACCACGGGCTTATTCCCAACATTAGCGCCAACACCAAACCTGTGGCGGGATACCAGGCTACGAGCCCAATGTGGGAAATGATGATGACTTCTGGACGGGTGAATAGGAGGTAAAGCAGCACAAATGAAAGGGATAGGAGTGCGTGACGGAGTGTTACAGGCGTTTTGTGCACGACAGAAATGCCTCAATCCCGGCTTACGGTTGCCTTAATCTCCACCCGTATGGCAAGCCGAGTCATGGTTCACGAGGACCGTGGCGCAAGGCCGGGCCAAGTCTCCCCAGACTTAACATCGGCGAGAAGAAGGATTGCATAGAGTGCAGTTTTGTGGCCGAAGCCGTCAGCGAGCGAGAGGCGGCGCTTTCAATCCGGCAGAAGAGCATTCGCCTAACATT
>JAOAPG010000243.1 GCA_025462785.1 Acidobacteriaceae bacterium | reverse complement strand
TGCCTTCGCTGCACGATGGAACCTGGTGGGCGAAAGCAACTCAAAACTTCAATTTCAGGCAACCGGACGCACTCGATTCTGCTGCGTTCAATCGGGTACTGTGGCACGGCACAATGGGAGATAAGCCATATCCTGTCTCCCGCGCCCGGGAAGACGACGATGCCGAAACGAAGAAATGCCCGAATTGCGCGGAGAAGGAATCGTCGAGGGCGACCCATTGATAGTGCTCATGACAGAACTGGAATTGCGGATGTGCCGGAACGAGTCGCATTGCTTGACCAGGCCGAGGCAAGTCCCGCAAGTCTGGTCATACGTTCAGCGTGGTTATATGAGAATTTTCAGTTTACGTAGATTCGACCTTCGGTTCTTTCTTTTCCTTATTTTGTTGCCGGCCGTACTGCGCGCCGACGATGCAAGGCCAACTGAGAGCACCGCTGTACAAGATGCGCCTGTCTCGTATTCAAATCTCTATGTCAAGGTGCAACTCAAGAGCAAAATACGAGTTCCAGCGTTGAAGTCCGGAGATGTGGTAGAAGGAAAACTTGCCCGCAGTGTGTATGCAGGAGGCAGGGAACTGCTTCCGGCTGGCAGCCCCGTGAATCTGGTTGTCGATAAGTTGGAACGGCGGCGGAGAGCGCCGAACGATCATTGGCCGTGGGTGATCAAAGTATTTACTCCTCGGCACGAAATGTATCCGACATTTCAGTCCGCGCAAGTGTTACTCGCGAGCGGCGGGGAGGTGCATCTGGGAGTATCGCTAATGTCTATCGGCCAGGAAGTTGAGGTGCAAGCCAAACCAAGAAAGGGGAAGTCGGGACGGCGTCCTGAAGCCTCGGGGTCGACGGAATCGAAGTTGGCGCTGCCTTCAGCCTCCCACAACAAGCTTGAAGAAGACTCTGATACATCAGCCTCCGCCACGATGGCCAACTTCGAGGCCGTTATCTTGAAAGGCGAGGAAGTGTTTCGGACCCTTCAGCAACCCCCGCCCACTCTACCGGCGGGCACGCTAACCGTTGCGGCAGGAACCCAGGCCAAAGTCATTCTTCTCGGCACTGTTAGTGCGTCTAAGAGCCGCGCGGGAGACCGTTTTCAAGCCCGTCTCGTCGAGCCGGTTTACGCAGGCCACACCCTGGTCTTACCCGAAGGGAGTATTTTCGAGGGCAAAATCACGAAGAGCACAGGTCCGCGCATGCTAAGCCGCTCAGGTTGTGTTCGGTTGTCCTTCACAGGGGTGACCAGTTCCAGCGGAAATCCCCAACCGATTGCGGCCTCTCTAACGGGAGTAGAACTCGATCGGCGATCGCACACGAGGATTGATTCCGAAGGACAACTCCGTGGCGATCGGCCCGGAAAGGTTTGGATGCTGATGAACATGGGCGTGGCGGGAGGAATTTCCAAGGAGGCCGATGACGCAGCACAAATGCTGATCGAAGCGATTGTTTCCTCTGCAACTGATGTCTCTACTGCCGGCGCCGCCCGCATTGCCGGGGCCTGCGCCTCGGGTCTATTCATGCTCACCAGGCATGGCCGCGATGTCGTGCTGCCCAAGTTCACCGAGATCAACATCATGTTCGACCGGCCGGCGCCACTGCGTGCGACTCAACCGCTGCCAGCTGCAGAGAGCACCATGCCAACGCAGACAGGGACCTGGAACATGGAACAAGTAAGCCAATAGAACTTCCTGCGCTGCAGAGCCGATGAAGGAGGCGCATGCGCGCTTGAACATAAGCGAGGCCCAGTGGGACGCTATGGTGTCCGATTTCCGCAAGACCACTGGACAAGTTCAAGGTGCCGGCCAAAGAACAAGAGGAACTCATCGCCATCGTGGGCACCACGAAAAAGGACATTGTGAAACCCGCGGGGACTGCGCAGCCCTGAGCGGCGTCAAGTTTTCTCGCGTCAAGTTCAATACCCCCGCGCGGCTCACAACGGACGAGAAGTAGCTAATGGACGGTATAATCGGCTTCTCCTAGAAGCGACCACCTTTGTAGTCGATCACCGAGGGTTCTCGGGATTGACGAAAGTTTCCGGCGATTCTTGTAATCCAACGACGGTGATCGTGTTCTTGCAAATATTTGCCATAGTTTGTGCCATTCTTGGGTTGTGAAGTAGCCCGCGGCGGGGTCTAAAGTCAAATACGCGCCTGCGGGTAAAGGGGAGAATTCCCGGGCAAGTTTTTATTTGGTGTGTTTTTGGTGTAGCTCTGAGTTTTATCAGTCTCCGCATCTCTTGCGACGCCTTCCTATTCGTAACAGACTCGCAAGCAGTGCCGACCTGGGATTTCGAACCCTGCCAGTCATGTTGGCCAAGCCGAAGAAATATGTTGAATACGCTGTTTCGCAACAGTCCGGGGTAGGGAAGTGCTTAGACTGCCCGAGCCGTTCCAATCAGTGCCAGCAGCTTTTTGGGCCACAATAGCGAGGATCGTGAGAGATGGTGAGCCCGCACTCGGCAGTCCCTCAGTAGGACTCGGCGCCGGTCTCGCTGAATTGTGCGTCTAATCGCAACTAGCGGTTCGGACGAGCAAGCCGCTTGCCACGGTGTACGCGTCCATCAATATCACGGCTGAATCTTTTCGGCCAACGTCGAAAACTTATCGTAGATTTGCGAAAGGAATTGGAAGAAGCTACCGGGCGCTAGACATTGGAAGACCATCACCATTCAACTCTCCTCATCATCGCAATAGCAATCATCCTTGGGGCTTTCACCTTCTTTGTTGTGTCTGGCTGGGAGACAGATCGACCGCCAATGTAGAACGCACCCATGAGGCGCAGTGATCTAATTCATCTCACGTAGCGCTTCCCGCCTTGGACACTCCGTATCGCATTCGGCAGCTCGATCCCCAAGCTTGGAATGTGACAGTTGCACCGTCTCCTCCAGTGCGATCTGACAAAGGTCTAAATCACCCCTCGCCTCGTGGTGGCTGCTGAGATGTATCCGGACAGTCACAAACGTTCGAACAAGGGCCAGACCAATCAGGGTCTGATTGGTCGGCCCGCTCATTCTGGGGTATGTGCGCCAATACGGATGCTTGATTAATTAATAGGCGATTTTCAACCGAATAGCCCCATTGCCTTAATTTTTTATAGACCGTCGTTCTCCCCATCTTAAGCGCCTGGGCGGCTTTGATAACATCTCCGCCACACAGCCTGATGGCGCGAAACACTTCTCGCTTTTTTATTTCGTCCATCGGCACTATTTCCGCATTTCCATCGAGGACGGCGGGCCACGCGGTCATGATTCTCGCGATATTCTCCAACTGCCCTCGCGTCAGCTTACGAATCCAAACTGGAAAATCAATCAGGTGGTCATATAAGAAGGCCAACGCGTTCAGGTGAGTGCTTTCGGATGTCGATTTCATACGTCACCCAGCTTCGTTTTCATAATGTTGACCATTCCCGGAGGCAGTGGACGATGGCAAAGGCAAAGGACCCGCCTATCACGCCCTCATTTTTTGTAAACAAAGCTGCATGGCGGTGCCGTCACAGCTTGTCGGGAACTTCGTCAAATGCCAATGGCTTGCTGAAGTAGTACCCTTCAATCTCGTCACAGTCATGTGCCCGCAGGAATGACATTTTGCCTCGTCTTCGACTCCTTGGGCAATCCCCTTGAGGATCAGGCTCTTTGCCATGCTGATGATTGCGGCTGTGATCGCCGCGTCATCACGGTTCACGGCGACATCTGGGATAAACGAGCGGTCGATTCGAACTGCTGACCTGAAACTTTGTCAAGTAACTGAAGCTGGAATAGCCAGTTCCGAAATCGTCAACCGCTAGCGTCAAGCTCATTAGCCTTTAATTCCTGAACAACTGATAACATCAGGTTTGCATTGCATAGGAGTAGGCTTTCTGTTAGCTCCAGTTCGAGTTATTGTGGCGCAGGGCCAGTGTCAATGAGGAGCTTCTGATGAGTTCGCAGGAGCCCTCCTGACGAAATTGGACCGCTAATACGTTTACTGCTCCCGTCACCGCAGGAAACCTTCATCTTGCCATTTCCTGATTTGAGAACAGAGGCTGTCATGAGCACCCATTCGCCAATTGGCAGAATCAGAGCGCTGTTCTCAGCGATTCGTATGAAGTTATCGGGTGGCACAAAACCCAATTACGAACCCGGCAAATTCAAACGTAATTGAACTCTCGCTGTGATAGGTAGCGTCAAGAAACGACGCGCCTGGTACCAAAGTTATAAGGATGATGCTTTGAAGCCATTCCTCATTCTGGAAATTAGCTGTCAGTGAGCAATCAGAATGGGAAGTATCTGCTTCGGCCCCCAAAGATACCGTTGCAGCTCCTCCCGTGTGGGGCCTCGATTGACTCGATGCCGGAATCGGTTGCGCGGGCAATGAACCCGCCTTCGGGCTTGGGCTCGATGAGTTAGTTG
>JAOAPG010000197.1 GCA_025462785.1 Acidobacteriaceae bacterium | reverse complement strand
TGATTGGCGAAATCGGCGGCAACGCCGAAGAAGTCGCGGCAGAGTACGTGAAGAAGCACATGAAAAAACCGGTGGTCGGATTTATTGCTGGCCAGACGGCGCCTCCGGGACGTCGCATGGGCCATGCGGGCGCGATCATTTCCGGCGGAAAGGGAACTGCCGACGAGAAGATGAAGGCGATGAAGGCTGCTGGAATTCGCGTTGTGCAATCCCCCGCGGAACTTGGAGAGACGGTGGCAGCGGCTATGGGTGCGGCAGCGAAGGCGTAAGCGAAACCAGATAATTACTTTAATTTTTTAATTAAGGACGAATGACAGAAATCATGAAGACTTTGCAACGTACGTTTACGATCATCAAGCCGGATGCGGTGAAGCGCAATGCAGTTGGAGACATTATCGAGCAGTTCGAAAAGAATGGCTTTCGGATTCTAGCCATGAAAATGCTTGAAATCTCGCAACATCAAGCGGAACAGTTCTACGCAGTCCACGCCGCGCGGCCATTTTTTAAGTCGCTGACTGAGTTTATGTCGAGCGGACCGATTGTCGTCTTGGCGCTTGAAAAAGAGAATGCCATTGCCGATCTGCGCAAGCTGATGGGCGCGACGAATCCGGCTCAGGCTGAAGAAGGCACGATCCGGAAGAAGTGGGCCGCGAACATTGAGCACAACGCGATCCACGGATCGGATGCGGACGAGACGGCGCGCTTCGAGTTGAGCTATTTCTTTGCAGGATACGAACTGGCGAAGTAGGCGGGGGCTGTCGCACGCGAGATCACTCGCCCCGCTGGTGAAAGCGCGCGGCCTCGGGATGACGCATTTAAATTAAGTGGAAGAAGGCCAGGAGCTGTACTCATGCCCATTGTCCAAATCACAGTGTTGGCCGGCCGTACGGTCAAGCAGAAGCGCAAAATCGCACAGCGCGTTACGGATGTGTTAGTCGAGGAAGCAGGCACTCGCCGCGAAGGGATCACGATTGCATTTCACGAGGTTTCCAAAGAAAGCTACGCTTCAGGCGGAATTTTAATGGCTGACAAAGAACAAAAATAGCCTCAGCGCCGTGATTGATGGCCTAATTTATAGGGACGTACAAATTTCCTTCCACTCGTTCACCGAGCTTAGGTAATTCTTTTTTGACATACTGCAAAAAGTGAGGAGCAGAGCGATGCGCTTCTAACGCGGCATCGTCCGTGTATTGTTCGTAGACAAAGAATCTACGCGAGTCCGTTTTGTGTTGATGGACCTGGTAGAAGACGCAGCCAGGCTCTTTTCGTGATTCTTCGGTCAATTTGGAAAAAATACCGGCCACTTCAGTTTCACGGCCTGTTTTTGCCATCCAGGTCACAGCCAGAACCACCATGTCGCTTGCTTCCTTTCTTGCGTCTTCTTTGCTTCTGATTCTGTTTTACTTTTGATTTTGTCGCGTCAGTGCGTTAATTTCCTTAGCAAAATCATCTACGAACATAGTTTGCTGACGGTCGGGACCAGTGGAAACCATTCCGACGCGTGCTCCGGTTTCCTTTTCCATAAAAGCCAAATAGTCGCGCGCCTGCTTCGGTAGCTTCTCGACATCTACAATGTTCTCGGTCGACGTTCGCCATCCTGGCAGATTGCTGTATATGCACTCAATGTGATCAAAACCGCTGGCGTGAGCTGGAATTTCATCCGTAGCTTTGCCATTAATTTTGTAACCAACGCAGACAGGAATCTCGTCCAGTTCATCCAGGACATCAAGCTTTGTCACCACCCACCAAGAAATCCCGTTGATCATGCTAGCGTAACGCAACAAGGGCAAATCAAGCCAGCCGCACCGGCGCGGACGACCGGTAACAGCGCCGAACTCGTTGCCGCGAGCGCGCAATAAATCCCCAGTCGCATCGTGCAATTCGGACGGGAATGGACCGCCGCCGACGCGCGTGCAATAAGCCTTGGTGAGTCCGATCACTGTGTTGATCGACGTAGGAGCGACCCCGGTCCCGATAACTGCTCCGCCTGTAGTTGCGCTCGATGAAGTCACGAATGGGTAGGTTCCATGGTCGATGTCGAGCATTGTGCCCTGAGCGCCTTCGAACATGACAGACTCGCCTTGAGCAATTGCCCGATTCAGCAATCCGGCTGTGTCGCAGACGAAAGGCGCGATTTTCTGCGATGCCTCGGCATATTCCTGATACATCTTGTCGGGATCAAGCGGCTCTGAGTTGAACAACGCGTGCGCGATCATGTTCTTTTCGCGGCAGGCGTTTTCGATGTGTGTTTTCAACAGCTCCAGATCGAGCAGGTCGGCGACGCGAAGTCCCCTGCGCCCCATCTTGTCTTCATAGGCAGGCCCAATGCCGCGAGAGGTAGTTCCAATCTTCACACGTCCCGGCGCATTCTCCGAGGCAAGTTCAATCATGCGGTGATAGGGGAGAATCACATGCGCGCGGTTGCTGACGAACAGATTGCCGTCTACTTGCACACCAGTCTCTCGCAGGGCGGCGACTTCTTTGAGGAAGGCCATTGGATCAAGCACGACCCCGTTGCCGATCACGCTGCGGCAGCCGGGACGAAGCACGCCACACGGTACGAGTTGCAGAACGAACTTCTTGCCATTGATGATCACGGTATGGCCGGCATTGTGTCCGCCAGCATAGCGCGCGACTATCGAAAAGTTTTCGGAGAGAACGTCGACAATCTTCCCTTTGCCTTCATCGCCCCATTGGGCACCAACAATAACCGCGGTTTTGCCCTTGCTCAAATCACACTCCATGGCAACAGAATCGGACGGCCACTAGCCGCATTGCGGGACGCACACACTCGGCGCTGAATCACAAGAATAAAACGCTAAATTACAGGGATATTTAAGCGAAGCAGGTGTGTACTAGAAATGATAACCCGTTGAGCGGGGAATTATCAATGTTTCGGACCCCGCTTTTCCGCAATACGCTATTTGTTTTTCCGCACGTACAGACTATACGGAAGAGCCACGAACGGGACGTATCGTAAACTGGATGCGTGCCCGAACTGCCTGAAGTCGAAACTATAGCGAATGGTCTGGCAAGACGAGTGACGGGCGATCTCATAAAATCCGTTTGGCTGGGGTCGAAACCAGAGCCTCTGAAGTCTCCACCTGGCGAGATTGCGGCGACGCTGGAATTCAAGCGCATCTCTGGAGTCAGAAGAGTCGGGAAGCATATTGTTTTTGATTTGGAGCCGAACAAGGCGTCGCCAAGGGAAAAAGCCAGCGTTGCCGGACGTTCCGCAAAGAAAGCTTCGGTCGTCAGATCCTCATCTAGCAAGGCTGATGTATCAAACGCTCAGTGGATCGTGCACCTCGGAATGACGGGCCGCTTGCTTGTCTGCGATCCGCAAGAAGAAGTTCCCAAACATACTCATGCGATTTTGACGCTAGCGTCGGGGCGAGAATTGCGCTTCGTCGATCCGCGACGTTTCGGAAGGCTGAGCGTCGCTCAAGGATTCAAAGCGGCAGGCTCGGAACCGCTCGAGGTCCAGGTAGAACGTTTTGTAGAGCTGTTCCGGGGCCGGAAAACGCCAATCAAGAGCGCGTTGCTAAATCAAAAACTGTTGAGCGGAGTTGGCAATATCTATGCCGATGAATCGCTGTTTCGGGCGGGGATACGCCCACGGCGGCATGCAGATTCTCTTACGAAGCAAGACTTGCGCCGTCTCTATCTTGCGATTCAAGAAGTCCTGAAGGAAGCCATTGCCCTGGGAGGCTCTTCTGTTTCCGACTATGTGGGAGCCGATGGCGAAGAAGGTTTTTTTCAATTGCAACACAGAGTGTACGGTCGCGAAGGGGAACCCTGCCTGGTTTGTAAGAGACCGATCAAGCGCATCGTCATTGCTGGGCGAAGCAGTCATTACTGTCCAAATTGTCAAAAGTAGTCGATACTCGACCGTAGAAAAAAACTATGTCCTACTTCTCAGTTGGCGTGGATCTTGGAGGTACTAACCTGCGCATCGCCGCTATCGGCGAGCAGGGAAATCTGTTGGAAAAATTAACTCTGGGAACGCACATTGCTTTGGGACGAGATCATGTGATCCACGATATGTGTGATGCCATTGAGCAGGTGAGTCATAAATACGAGAGTTCGGCTACCCTGCTGGGAATTGGAATTGGTGTACCTGGAATTATTGACATGAAAACCGGCATGGTACGCGGCGCTCCTAACCTGCCAGGTTGGGCGGGATTCCCTGTACAGGTCGAAATTGAACGTAGGTTGCAAGCGCGGGTATTTCTAGAAAATGACGCAAACGTTGCGGCATTGGGAGAGAAGTGGTTGGGTGCCGCGCGGGACGCTGAGCATATGGCCATCCTCACACTTGGCACCGGAGTGGGCGGGGGAATCGTTTTTGGCGAACGCATCTGGCATGGCATGACTGGGATGGCAGGAGAATTTGGCCACATCACAGTCGAACCCGAAGGCGTTCCATGTGGATGCGGAAACCGGGGCTGTCTCGAACGGTACTCTTCGGCAACAGCAATCGTAAGAATGGCTCGAGAGTCGATTGCCAGCAACGTTGTATCGGGACTCTCGCGGACGGCGAATTCGAATGCGGAATTTAGCGCCAAGGCGATTTACAACCTTGCAATTCAGGGAGACGAAGAAGCGAAGAGAATTTTTCGTTGCGTGGGATGGGCACTAGGAATCGCGCTCGCAGGACTAGTGAATGCGCTGAATCTTTCCCTGTATGTTATCGGCGGCGGCGTATCGAGCGCCTGGGATGCTTTTTCGCCAACGGTCTTTGAAGAGTTGCGGCAACGTTCCCTGGTGTACGCCGCAACCGATCCAGCTCCGGTTTCAGGTTCAGAGGCAGCGCGAGGAGCTGC
>JAOAPG010000195.1 GCA_025462785.1 Acidobacteriaceae bacterium | reverse complement strand
TCTA
This sequence comes from Acidobacteriaceae bacterium, assembly GCA_025462785.1. Taxonomy (GTDB): domain Bacteria; phylum Acidobacteriota; class Terriglobia; order Terriglobales; family Acidobacteriaceae; genus JAOAPG01. The sequence continues at coordinate 26,677 of JAOAPG010000195.1, read as the reverse complement.
CCACTTCCGGATCAGCGATCTTCGAGTCGACCATAAATCGCAACACGCCGATGCGAGCGCCTTTTAAGCCATCCTTCACAAGGAATTGCGAATAGCCGCCTGGCGGTATTTTGTCGCGGCTCTCCAGCGTGACCGGATCAGCGGGATCTGGTCCAGCGATTACGTCAAAGACGGCAACCGCGTCCGCTACGGTTCGCGCCATCGGGCCTCCGATGTCGCGATCCAGATCGAGTGGCACGATTCCAGCACGGCTGGTCAGGCCCATTGTAGATCTAATCCCGACCAGGCTAGTGTGAGAAGACGGACCGCGTATCGAGTTTTCGGTATCACTTCCTAGGCCCACAGTGCCAAAGTTTGCGGAAACTGCCGCCGCAGTACCACCACTGGATCCAGCGGTCACTCGGTCCAACGCGTACGGATTCTTTGTGTAGCCCTGAAGGCGCGAAGATACCGTTTCGTCTCCACTGGCGGCAAACTCCGAGAGATTTGATTTCGCGAGCACGATAGCACCAGCGGCGCGAATTCTCTTTACTTGGAATGAATCAGTCGAAGGAATCGATCCAGCAAGTGCGAGAGAACCCGCCGTCGTTTCAATGCCAGCGGTATTGAAGTTGTCTTTAACGATAAAAGGAATGCAGTGCAGTGGCCCGGTTAGGCCCTTTTTGGCGTACTCGGCATCCAGTGCATCAGCCTGAGCTAGCGCGTTCTGGTTGATGGTAATGATCGCATTCAGCGAAGGGCCGCGCTTATCGTATGCGTCAACGCGATCAAGATAGGACTGAACAAGACCGCGACAGCTAAGGTCGCCGCGCTTCATCGCAGCGTGAATACTTGTGATCGTGGCCTCTTCGAGTTGGAACGAGCGTTGTGCGGCCACGAGTGAGCAAGTCCCGAGTATCCAGCCGAACACTACGACGCAAAAACCACGCTTCATGAGCAGGTCTCTCCGCCGCATTCAATAAAACTCATCACTAGATGCGACGATAATAAGGAAGACCGGAGACTTCTCCGGCCATTTAATTCCGCCTAGAACGAATACCGCAGCGAAAACTGCTGAACCCGTGGAGCAGTTAACGTCTTGCTGTAGACGCCCATACTACTATCCGTGGAAAGATTGTCCAGAGAAGTATTGGGATTACTATCGAAGCGCACAGAATTGGTCACGTTGAAAACTTCCCAGGTAAATCGCAACGCTTGGTTTTCTGTCACCTTCCAACTCTTTCCTAAACCAGAATCCACTCCAAAAAAGCCATCGCCTCGGAAGTTATTTCGAGAACCCACCTCACCAGCATAAGGCATGCGCCAAGGACTGCCAGTAGAGATGGACGCTTGCAACGCTGCGGGGTCTGCAAAGGCCTGAGGCGATCCATTGGCATCGACGTGCGTGTGAGTCTTGATTGGCCCGGTGTGCACCATATAGCTGCGGAAATTCCAGTTCGTGCCCCAGCCAGTACTGTTCTGAATACTGAAAGGAAAACCGCCGGTCCAACGAACAAGACCAGAAAGCTGCCATCCGCCTAATATTCCCTGAAGAACGCCGCTGGCATTTGGCGCAAAGGACTTCCCTCTTCCAAATGGAAGTTCATAGACCCAATTGCCAGTGACGACATGGCGGGTGTCGAAGTCGGACGGTCCTCGATTCTTTGAGGGATTCCACGGGTCAATGATTTCGCTGAAAGCTGTATACCCTCCTGTAGAACTGGATCGCTCAGCATCAGAACCCATGTCGATTGATTTCGAGAATGTGTAGCTCAGATCCATTTGTAAGCCATGGCTCATCGCGTGGCGCAGCATAAACTGACCGCCGTTATAGCTGCTGTTTCCGTTACTGACCCATGCGTATAGAGACGAGTATTGCAACGGCCAAAACCGTTGAGACTGGCTTCCACAGGGAGAGTTTGCTAAACCGGGGACGTAACAAATCACGTCGAGATAAAACGGAATGGCAACTTCGTTGCCGCGATTCGTTTGGAAGAGATAAGTGTAGATATTCTGCGTCGCGGTATTTCCGCCTTGTGCCGCTCCTGGGAACAGATTTTCCCAGTAGGGTATGGGCGCAACGGTGGTCTTGCCTTGGTCCACAGCCTGGTCCATGAGGCGGGATGCGCCGTAGTAATCCATGCCCGACTTTTTATCCACGAGATCGAGTGGCGCAGCTAGATCCATTTGCTGTAGCTGATGTCGTCCAAATCTGCCCACATAAGCTGCTTCCACAGTGAATCCATGAGGGAGTTCGCGTTGAATGGAAAGATCTGCGGCTATTGAGTATGGCGTCTTCAAATGATTGTCAAGGCCGTAGGCAATCGCAAAACCAGAACCATTTATGTTGTTGGACGGTGTTGCGGGATACGACACGGTTGACGCCGGCGGGGTAACAACGTTGGGTATGTCATTCAGCCCGGTGTAGCGGGGCGCATCTCCCACCGTATAAACGTTTTGCGGACTCGTGGTCGAACTACTCAAACCGAACGATCCATATTGACTGAAGGAATCGACAATGCCCTCCCCAAAATGATCGTAGTACATACCGGCTCCGGCGCGGATTGACGTCTTTCCTGCTCCACCAAACAAAGCATGCCAGATCCCGTTATCAGCGTTCGGCGAGAAGGCCATCGCAAGTCGGGGAGCGAAATTGTTCTTGTTCATTGGCCAATAGGGTTTAAGCCCTCGCGCTTGTCCGGCTGGAGAAAACGAGAATGAGGGTTGCACACTATTGCCAATCGCAGCCTGGATGGCGCGAGTTTCAAACCATTGGTGCATGTCGATATCCGGCGAGATCTGTTGACCATTCACTTCGTAAGGCGTTTGCAACAAGGTGTGACGCACACCGAAAGTGACAGTAAGATTCGGTTTTACGCGCCAGGAGTCCTGCACGTACCATTCAAATTCGTTCGCCTTGTAATCCCGCGGAATTAGGGCGCCAGTTGGTAGGATCGATCCAGTTTGCCCGTTCTTCGATACCTGGTAATTGCTGTTATCAATCACATAGCTGATGATCCCGGCGACGGACATAACTGCGTTGTCATAAGAGTTTGTGAAACTGTTATTCACTAGCGGGTAACCGTAGCCGCTGGGGTCAAGGTCGACCTTCTGCTGAGGCGTGCTGGCATCAGCTATAGAGGCTGGACTCATCAGTCCGGGAATCATTTGCGCAGTGTTGTAGGAAGTGGCATCAGATAGTGTGTTGTTGTGGACCAGTCGATAGTTTGCACCGAATTGCAGGGTGTGCTTTCCCTTCACCCAGGTGAAATCATCCACAAAATTATGGACTGGCACGTTGAGAATTGTGCTTCTAATTTCGGAATCCAAAGGAGTAATCGTACCGAAATTAACATAGGACGCATTCCCCGCTCCAGGAGACGAAATCCCCTGCCGGATATAGCCATAGCGGAAATTGTTAATGAGGTTGTTCCCGATCGTCCACGTGTGCCCCGCCGCAATGCCTTTCGAGTTATTAACCTGCGTGCTGCTCGGTGGATCGCCGGGAAACTGCGGTGGATTGGAAATTCTGTCCCCCAAAAGATTACCCCGCACGAATAAATGCATTTTGTCGGACATCGCATAGTCCAACTTCGCTATGTAAGTATTTAAGGTAGTTGGATTGGGCGCTGACCAAGTGTAGGAGTCAGTATTCAGTCCGTCCCCCGCATTAAAGCCGTTCGGAAGCGGATACTTGTTCATAACCGCGAGCGCATTCGGGTCGTCTCCCGGCCCCCAAGGACAGCTTCCATTTGACTGGCAGTTCGGGTCCATGGCGGCGAGTTGACTCGGCGACAAACTAACAATGTTCCCGTTCGCATCCGGGTATTTCATAATTCCCTGCCGCAAAGACGCTGTTGGCACGGTCTGAGTCTGTTGTTTGTTTTCGGACGTTCGCTGCCCCTCGTAGTTCACAAAGAAGAATAGCTTGTCCTTCTTTATCGGTCCGCCGATGCTTGCCCCATAGGTATTACGAAGCAATGAGCCTGGCTTGTTGCGCAAGCCAGAAGTCAGCTCTGCTTGTTTGTTGAACCAGTCGTTCGCGGCAAAGAAAGTATTCCGGTTGTATTCGTAGAGGCTGCCGTGGATAGAATTGGTCCCGCTCTTGGTCACCATGTTGACTTGGGCGCCGGACGATCGCCCGCTATCCGCATTGGAATTTGTTGTGGTGACTCTGAACTCCTCAACAGAATCGAGTGTGGAACGCAACACTCCTGTAAAGGCATACCCCTTTGTCTGATCGTTATCGTCGAGACCGTCCAATGTCACATTGCTCTGGTCAGACCGCGCCCCGGAGACCGAACCACTCCTGCTGTCTTTGTCTGCATCCACTTGGCGACCCAGATAGACGACTCCGGGTTGGAGGCTCAACAGATCGGGGACGTTCCGTCCCTCCATTGGAAGTGCCTCAATGGTCCCATTACTCACAGCGTTTCCGATGGTTGCGTCGGTGGTGTTCAGGGTTTGCGCCACCCCGCTGACTTCCACAGTGGTTTCTGAACTAGTCACCGACATGGAGAAATTGATGGTTGCCGGCTGGCTAACCAGGAGTTCGGCTTCCTTTGATTGCCTTCCAAATCCCGCTCCTGTGACGGTGATGACGTACTTGGCTGGACGGATTTGGGGAAATTCATACGTCCCAGTTGCGTCAGTTGTGCGGCTCGCGTGAAAACCGTTGGCGTTGTCATCGAGCGTGACCTGTGCTCCTGCAATCATTGCGCCAGAAGGGTCTGTAACGGCTCCACGAAGGGAGGTGACTGCGGTTTGCGCACTAATGAAATGCCCGTAAAGTAGAACGGCGAGAAGTCCTAATAGCTTGCAGCGTCTCATGGAACAACCCCCTGGGCCCTATTTCCTTGCTTCTACTGAGACTGCCGGATTGTGGTGCGGTACTGAGGTTTCCCACAGTATTCAGGCGAACGATTGCTGTCCAATATCATTTTCTTATAGTGTCGATAAAACCTTACTATAATCACGCAAGGTGATTGGACGGACGACCTTAGCAAAGAGCCCGCGCGTTAATCAATCAGATTCTACGGATTTTCTCTGGCGCACGATTCTGTTTTGTAGTAAGGTTCCGGAATTCTAGCAAGCCGCACGGCGGTCAAACGCGGATCGCTTTTAATGAGAGCGACGAGCACGACGAAAATTCTCAACAGCTGGGACTTTTCGAATCTCGCTGTGGGAGTAACTGGCACGAGGTGTTTGTGAAGAACCAACGATAAGTTCAACGCTTTTCTGTGAGGCACGGGCCCATGCGTTTGTCAGAAGCACAGAAGTTCCTGGCGGTAGCTGTTCGGACAATTCTTACATTCAATCTTTCCATTTTCTTGCTATACGGCTCCGCATCTCTCTTATGCGCGGCAACCGACTCGGCAGCACAAGCAAAACCTGCGGCAGACGTTGTCTTCGTCAAAGGGCACATTTATACCTCCAATCCAGCTCAACCGTGGGCTGAAGCAGTCGCAGTACGCGACGGGAAGATTTTGGAGGTAGGCACTACCGAGGCGGTCTCCAAGTACCGCGATAAAAAGACCAAAGTCATAGACCTCGGTGGTCGCATGGCGATGCCGGGAATGATCGACACCCATACCCACTTCCTTTGGGGAAGTTACGGTTTGGCGGGTGTTCAGCTTTACGATGCGAGAAACATAGATGCGGTAAAGAAAGCGCTGTCCGATTTTGCAAGATCTCATCCCGCCGAGAAATGGGTTTACGGAGCCGGTTGGTACTACGGATCATTTTGGCCGACGGGAGGTTTGCCCACCAAAGATTTACTCGACGATATATTTCCAGATCGGCCCGTCTCTTTGCTGTCCGAAGATGGACACAGCTTGTGGGTCAACTCAAAAGCTTTGGCCATAGCTGGGATTACTAAGGACACGCCTAATCCTGAAGGCGCGCGGCGTGGAATCATTGTTCGCGATAGCAAGACTGGAGAAGCTACCGGAGTTCTCGAAGAAGGCGCAAAAAGCATTGTGCTTCGGGCCATGGCCGGAACTGTTCCACGAGAAGAGAAGTTCCGGCGCCTGCACCTGGGGATGGACTTCGCAACCCAGCACGGAATCACGAGCGTGGTCAACGCGACTGGTGATACTCCAGAAATGGAGCTGTATGAGGAACTCCATCAACGGGGTGAATTAAACGTCCGCATGACGACTTCGTTTGCAGAAGATGTCGGTGTGCGTCATACACTTTCGGACGAAGAATTAGCAGATTTTGAAGAAGCGCGCCGGCGCTTTCATGACGACTGGGTTAGGGCCGGAGTGATCAAGTTTTTTGCCGATGGCGTTATTGAAACTCACACCGCAGCCATGCTTCAGCCATACGCGAACACTCCGGGGCAAAAGGGCTCGACGCTCTACTCACCGGAGGAGTTCAAAAAGGATTTTCTAGAGCTCGACCGCCGCAGCTTTCAAGTCATGACGCATGCTATTGGCGACGCTGCCGTGCGCACTACTTTGGATGCGTACGAAGCAGTTGCAAAGGAAAATGGTCCGCGCGATCGACGGTGGCGCATTGAGCATATGGAAACGGTTGATGCAGCCGACAGGCCAAGACTTGCCGAATTGAAAGTGATAGCGAGTATTCAACCGTGGTGTTGTCCGCACCTCGGCGAACCTTGGGCAGACAATATCGGCCCTGAGCGACTCAGCGAGGGCATTCCCTGGCAGGACATAATCTCGGATGGCGCGACACTAATAATGGGAAGTGATTGGCCGGTAGAGTCTTTGGATCCGTTCCCCATTATGCAAATGGGTATCACACGTCAGAGTCCAGAAGGAAGGCCGGCGGGCGGATTCTTTCCCAAGCAAGCCCTTACTCTCGATCAAATGCTCGCTGGATATACGCGCAATGCTGCTTATGGCGAATTCATGGAGGACAAACTCGGATCACTCGAACCCGGCAAACTTGCCGACATGATTGTGCTCTCCCAAGATTTGTACAAGATTCCTCCTTCTGAGATTGGCAAAACAAAAGTCCTGCTCACCATGGTGGGCGGAAACATTGTTTGGAAAAGTGGGATCTGAGCGTCTTCGCTAAGTGAAATCAAGAAGTCCCGAAAAAGCGATGAACAAAAATGATCGCACATTAGGAATGAACCGTTCCATTACGCGACGTGACTTTATCAATGGCGTCAGTGCGGTCGCTGCCACCTCAATGCTTTCGCCCATGCGGGCTTTGGCCTTTGAGGAAGATTACTCTCCAGAGCAATCTCCGAGTTACTATCCGCCCACGCGAACCGGAATGCGAGGAAGCCACCTGGGATCATTCGAAGTTGCGCACAAGATGCGTGATCAACATGGGTGGGATTTATCGAGTGCCATCGACCCGCACGAGACTTACGATCTGGTGATTGTGGGTGGCGGTATCAGCGGGTTATCAGCCGCGCACTTCTTTCTTAAAGATGCAGGCCGCAACGCCAAAGTGCTCGTCCTCGACAATCACGATGATTTTGGGGGCCATGCTAAACGAAACGAGTTTCACTACAACGGGCGCACTCTGGTTCTGAATGGCGGCACCCTAAACATTGAATCTCCTTTGCATTACAACGCGCCAGCCAAGCAGATCCTCAACGACATTGGGATTGACCTCGATCACTACAAAGCGCAGAACGCAAAGAACCGCGAACTGTATCCGTCGTTAGGCCTCGGCCCGTCGTACTTCTTTGACAAGGAGACGTGGGGCAGCGATCGTCTGATAGTTGGCGGCCCGAGCTATGAAGGAAGCATCCATAGCTTCACTCCAGAGTTTCTCGCTAAGACACCACTCTCGGCGCAAGCCCAGAAAGATTTACTGCGGCTCTACGACCCCAAGCAGCCGGATTACTTGCCTGGACTCTCCTCGGCGGAAAAGAAAGTCCGTCTCGCAAAGATGAGCTACGACGACTTTCTGCTCAACTTGGCAAAAGTTGACAAGCAAGTTCTGTGGTTTTTTGAAGCCGGTCCCACAGGTGTTTTCGCGGTCGGCACGGATGCTACGCCCGCATTGTTTTGCTGGCAGATGGGAATGCCAGGATTCGCAGCCATGAATCTGGAGCCCACACCTTTGGGAGTTTTGGCTGATCTTCCCGGAGGCCAACATGGCCGCCAAAACGAATCGGATGGTGGAGGAGAAATCCACTTTCCTGATGGGAACGCGACGGTCGCGCGCTTATTAGTTCGAGCACTTGTTCCTGACGCAGTTCCCGGCGGCACAATGGACGATGTCGGTACTGCGAGAGTCAACTATGCACTGCTCGATCGTCCCGCGCAGTCCACGCGCATTCGCCTGAATAGCGCCGCCATAAATGTGCGACATGACGGCGATCCTGCAACTGCGAAGGAAGTGGTTGTGAGTTACGTCCGAGGTGGCAAAACTTACAAAGTGCGTGGGCGCTCGTGCGTGATGGCTTGCTGGAACATGATGATCCCCTACTTAGTTCCGGACCTTCCCGGAACTCAGAAAGAGGCGCTGGCGTTCAATGTGAAAGCTCCTCTCGTATATACAAGCGTGGCAGTTCGTAATTGGAAGGCATTTCAAAAGTTGGGCATCAGTCACATCAATACGCCGACGATGTATCACACCAGTGTGAGTCTGGCAGAAGCGGCGAGCCTTGGAGATCTGAAACATCCACAAACTCCCGACGAACCAATTGTTCTGCATCTTGTGCGAACCCCGTGCTCGCCGGGAAAACCACGGAAGGAACAGCACCGCATAGGCCGCTACGATCTACTATCAACTTCGTTTGAGACATTCGAACGAAACATTCGCAATCAATTGGCGCGTGTTCTGGGTGGCGGCGGCTTTGATCCCGCCGAGGATATTGTCGCCATCACGGTGAATCGCTGGCCGCACGGATATTCCTATACTTACAACAGCCTCTACGATCCGATGGAGTGGGTTTTCACTTCCTCAAACACACGTCCTTGCGTCGTGGCTCGCCAGCCTTTCGGGTTGATAAGCATCGCAAATGCGGACGCAGCGGCTAGTCCGCATACCGACGCGGCAATTCTAGAGGCGCACCGGGCAGTCGGCGAGGTTATCAACCGCCGAGCCATGCCACTACTCGGGTAACCAAATAAAGTGACGAACCGACAAGACTCTGGAGATGAGATGGGTAATTCGGACGAATATCAAAAGTTGGGGATGGGCCGCTCCATCACACGTCGCGACTTTTTGAACGGCGTGGCTGTCGGAGTAACGGGAGCATACGCCGCTCTTAATGGTCCGAATGTGTTCGCGGCACAGCAGCCTTCTTCTGGCAAGAACGAAAGTTCCGATGCCGCCAATTATCCGCCTCTGCGATCAGCGCTTCGCGGCAATTATCCAGATGCTGTGGCGGAGTTCGATCACATTCACGAAGGTAAGTACACCGAGTTTCCGGTTGCTGACAACGAGATTCACGAAGAGTACGACTTAGTGATTGTAGGCGCGGGCATTTCAGGATTGTCCGCAGCGCACTTCTATCGCACTGCTCTCGGCACGGATCGGCGAATTTTGATTCTTGATAACCACGACGATTTTGGCGGGCATGCCAAACGAAACGAATTTCATTATCAAGGCCGTACCTTTATAGGGTTTGGTGGAACGATGGCGATCGCGACGGTGTATCCGTACAGCTATGGCGCCAAAGCTTTATTGAAAGAACTGGGAGTGGCGGTTGAGCGCTATCCAGAATTCGTGAACCATGAGCTCGAAACTAAATACAGCCTCGCGTCTGCAATGTTCTTCGATAAAGAGCACTTTGGTGAAGACCGCGTGGTCGCAGGACACGGACGTCTTCCCTGGAAAGATTTTTTTGCGAAAGCTCCACTCTCCGATGCTGCGAGGAATGATTTGATCCGATTGCACGGGAAAAACCCCGACTATATGGCCGGTTTAACCGTCGAGGAGAAAAAGGCTAAGTTAGCCAAAATCAGTTATCAGGATTACTTGCTCAACATTGCGAAGATGGACCCTGGTGCGCTTCCCGTGTTCCTCGGAGACGGCGAACGGAACAACAAACGTGTTGACACCATGCCCGCACTCGAAGCAGCACAGCACGACGCTGTTGGATTCAATGGGCTTGGTTTGAAGTTGGGTGCGAGCTATAACGAAGGTTCCTTCTTTTTTCACTTCCCTGACGGCAACGCCTCCATCGCTCGCCTCCTGGTTGGGAAGTTGATTCCCGCGGCTCTGCCCGCCCAGCAGTCGATGGACACCATCGTTCAAGCTTCGCTCGATTATGCGAAGCTCGATGAGCCGAACTCTCGAATGCGCATTCGGCTCAGCAGTCCGGTCATCCGTGTTCAGCATGAGGGATCGCCTGAGACGGCAGCTTGGGTCAAAATTGCATACCGCCGCGACGGCCAACTCTACGCCGTTCGCGCTCGCAACTGTATTTTGGCGTGCTACAACCGCCTGATCCCCTCTCTCATTCCGGAGATTCCGTCTCGTCAAAAAGAAGCCCTCGAATATCCGGTCAAAGTTCCGATGATGTACACCAACGTGCTGCTCAAGCGATGGACCGCGTTTCAAAAACTGGGAGTTTCCCGTTTCAGCGCACCCGGGATGTACTACCCGTACGTTTCGCTTGATCCAGGCACAAAGGTCGGAGGCTATGAGGGCGTGACCACACCGGATCAGCCGATTCTCGTCCACATGATTGCCAATCCAAACAAGCCAGGACTTGCGCGCAAGGAGCAAAACCGTATAGGGCAACAAGAACTTCTTTCGACGACCTTTGAGCAATTCGAACTTCAGATTCGGCAACAACTCGGGCGCATGCTGGCGGCGGGCGGCTTCGATCCGGCAGAGGATATTGTCGCAATCACGGTGAATCGATGGCCGTACGGCTACGCTTACACTTACGACTCGCTGGCAGATCCGGATGTTCCAATCGAGCAGCGTCCGCACATCATTGGTCGGCAGCGTTTTGGATTGGTGTCGATTGCGAATTCCGATGCCGGAGCGGCTGCCTTCACCAATCAAGCCATGGACGAGGCCAATCGCGCGGTGCAGGAATTACTGGTGCGACAAGGTCTGACTTAAGAAGTTTGCTTCAAAAAGTAGCTTCATGAAAAAAAGAACGTTCAGCGATGGCGTCTCGCGATGTGCTCTTGCGTTCATTACTTGCGTTCTTGCAGCGGTTCCGCTCTGTGCTGGTCAAACCTCCGGGTCGCAAACGAATCCCAACAGCAAGAGTGGGGGCGAGACTTCAGCTGCGCCTGTGCAACCGATTCCGTTCAGTCACAAAACCCATGCCGCCGCTGAGCTTACTTGCGGCTTTTGTCATCAAAATCCAGATCCCGGCAATCAGATTACGTTCCCAACAACCGCGAAGTGTATGGCATGCCACTCTGGCATTGCGAAAGACAAACCCGCCATTCGCAGACTCGCGCAATACGATCAGGAGCATCAGCCAGTTCCTTGGGCGAGAGTTTACGCCGTTCCCGGATTTGTGTATTGGAGTCATCGCACTCATTCTGAAGCCGGGTTGAAATGTGAGTCGTGCCACGGCCAAGTGGATCAGATGGATGTCGTGGCCAGAACAACGAACGTGACCACCATGGGAGGCTGCGTGGATTGCCATCGTCAGAAGGAAGCCAGTACGGGATGCAAGGCGTGTCATGAATCCCAAAGCTCCCGGCTCCAATTCCCGTCAGGCAGAGTTTTGCCTCAATTTCGCGTAGAAGCATCGTTAGAGTACTGGCTTTCGCATGGGTTTTTTCCCTGAACGCGAAGACGGGTTGTTAAGCACGAGTTCTTGTAGTAACTTCGTTGGCTTCACATGGCCAGAGAGAAGGCGAACTATAATCGCCCCGAGGAATTGAGACTATGTCCAATTCATTTTCAACCGAACTGGTACCAGCATCTGACCGATTAGCCGCGTGGCAATGGAAAGCGCAACAGATTTGCGGCGACTACCGAATTCAGGTTCCGAAGCATTCTCCATTTCGCGGCTCCATAGAAATTCGAGATGTGGCGGGACTCGAATTGATGCGCTTCTATTCAAGTGCACTTTCGTTTGTAGAATCACCTTCCTCCACTTCGGAAAATGCTGATTGCATGGCCATCAGTCAATTGGAAGGAGAGCGTTCCTATTCACAAAATGGCGTAACGAACATCTTGCAACCTGGCGACAGCACTTTGATTGATACCGGGCAACCGTGGTCGTCCCGCTGTCTCGGCGAGGGAGCACGGCTCTACCTTCGCGTGCCACGCCGCGTGCTTGAGAACCGGTTGCAGAGCAGTATTCTTCCTATCGCGCAGCGAATTTCTGGGCAAGTTGGACTGGGCGCAACACTGTTTCGGATCGCCACCTCACTTTTTCACGAAGCCGATGTCCTGAAACCGCAAGAAGGGACGGCCGCACTGGAAGCCTACTTTGAAATCTTGTCCGCCTGCTTCCGGCACTCCGGAGGGGAAATACAAGAAACGCGGCACCATGCCGAACTCACGTCGCGTATTCAAGCCTTCATAGAAACTCATCTGCCAGATCCTGAACTCGGACCTATCACCATTGCTGCGGCGCTCGGTATCTCGGTACGCCACGTGCACCGACTCTTCGCCCTCAAAGGACAAAGCGTGGGAGATTGGATTCGCATGCGTCGGCTGGATCAATGTCGCCGCAATTTTGCCGACACGCGGTTTCAAGAAAAAACAATCACCGAGATCGCATTTTTCTGGGGATTCAGCGATTCCGCCCATTTCAGCCGGTCGTTCAAAAAGCAATTTGGGATCGGCCCTCGGAGTTTTCGCGCCGGAGCACACAAGAGTGTGCAGACCCTTGGCTCGGGCTCTGACCCGTTCACCTGTGATCCGAGGCCGAACTGATTCGAGAGCCCTCTCGAAGAGGTTTTTCTTAATGTTTGCCCAAGAACTCCGCCAAAGGCGAGTCCATCGGACGCGAACGTCCAGACTCGAGTGCAGTATCGATTCGCAGAAAGGCATCCTGCATATAACGAACCGCCAGCCATCGCAGCGGCTCTGGCTCCCAGGTGGGCGACTGCCTTTGTGCTAACGGCAGTGATTCGAGACCGGTAGGCTTCTCCCCAACTAAACCTGCAAGCAGCCTGCCGGCGAGATTGGTAGTAGAGACGCCTTGGCCAGTGTAACCATGCGCTGTTCCTATGCGTGAAGACTTATCGAACGAGACAGTGGGCATCCAGTCGCGAGGCATTCCTACCGGACCACCCCAAGAATGCGTGAACTTAATTCCTTGCAAGGCCGGAAACCATTCCACGAGAGTACGCTGCATGTCCGCGTGAGTTTCAGCATGGCGATCCATTTCATCCGTGATCTTCGAACCGAAAGCATAAGGGGCGCCACGGCTTCCAAACAGAATGCGTCCGTCGCGTGTTTTGGTTAGATAGTCGACAGTGTACCTGCACGATGCGACACTCTCGCCATTTTGCCAGCGAATCTGCGACCATTGCTCTTGGGTGAGCGGCTCGGTCAACGTGATCAGCGAATACATAGGCAATAGCGCACGACGCAATTTGCGTAAACGGGTGAGATAGGCTTCTCCTCCAAGAATGATTGCTCTTCGAGCCCGTAATTCTCCAGCAGCCGTTAGGAGTCGCGGCGTTGTGCCACCCTCGAATTCAGAGACGGGAGTCTGCTCGTAGATAACGCCACCTCGGCGCTCTACCGCCCGGGCCAATCCTCGAACCAATCGGCCGGGATGGAGACTTGCTCCCTGGAATGCGTGAAGAGAGCCAAGTACTTTGGTCGCCTTTACCCTCTCCTTGGTCTCGTCGGCGCTCAACAGGCGAACTCGATCACCGAGACCCAACCGCTCATAAGCGGCATGGGAAGCCCGAACCAGCGGTAACTGATGAACTCCTCGCGCTAACGTGAGAACTCCGCCTCGATGAAAATGAGCGTCGATCTTCTCCTCGTCGCAGACGCGTCCGACTTCGTCGACCGAATCGTACATTGCGAGCATTAGGGCTCGTGCGGAATCCCGCCCGTATCGCTGCTCTAACCTAGTTGGCGTTACTGCAAAACGGGCCGAGCACCACCCGCCATTACGTCCGGACGCTCCGAAACCAACGATCTCTTTTTCTACGACTGCAATGCTCAATGAGGGATTCTGGCGAAGTAAATAATATGCGGCCCAAAGTCCCGAATAGCCGCCACCCAAAATCGCAACATCCACATCACTAGAGCGAACCAGCGCCGGACGCGGAGTCAGATCTTCGCCGGCAGTTTCGAGCCAGAAGCTATACCTGCTGTAATCGGTCATATGGAATGGATCAGGACTCTGAAGGCTGCGTCTCACAGGCAACATTGGAGATTTCAGATTGATGTTTTGCGGAGGTATTCTCGTGACGTCCCGATGCTCTCAGCAGAAAACCCACTGCTAACCAGATCGCAAGAGCCATCCACTCGTATTTACTGAAATGACCCGGAACCATTGGCACTACTTTCACAAAGATCATCATCGAAGTGACTAGCAAACCGAATATGGCAGCGACGCGGCCACGAAACGCCGGTTTCATGCAGTAATAAGAGGCACAGGCGGACATCCAGCCAACCGCGGAAGCTGCCGCTCCGACCTCTAAGATCGGAACCAAGCCAGCCTCGCCGAGCAGCATAGTAATCGCTGAGGCGATACCCACGGCAATGACAGCCGTGGATGGAGTTTGCGTAACGGGATGGATGCGCGCGATTCTTGAGTCGAGGAGGTTTCGTCTTCCCATCGCAAAGAACAGTCGTGACGAGGCCACCATATTGGCATTGAACGCTTGTAGCAAAGCAACAAATGCTGACGCCATGATCAGCGTAACGATCCAGTGCGCATGCAGCGCTTGTTCGAATGCCACTGCGGTGGGAAATTGTTCGTTGCTTTTGAGAGTCTGCCAAGGTGCAACGTAGGCGACAGACCAGATCACGATCCAGAAGAATACGAGTCCGGAAAAGATGGTGAGCATGATGGCAACGGAAAAGTTAGTTTTGGGGAAATCGGGACTGGCTTCTTCCACCGACTTACCAACCGATTCAAAGCCGGCAATCAGCCAAGGAACCACCTGCCAAACCAGCAGCACGGACAATAACGGGGAGTGGCTGAATAATGGATGAAGATTAGCTGTGCTTCCGTGCTTGGCACCCGCAGCCGCAAAAATTAAGACGAGAGTCAGGAAGGTGAACGTCGTCGCCTTCGCTAATCGCGCGCTCGCCTGGATTCCCCGGCAATTCAGCCAAGTCAACAAGACGGTAATCGTGAGCCCAAGAAGTACATGGGGTAGGTAGACTGGTTGTCCACCCAATCGGTACAACTCCATCGTATTGAATGAAGGGAATAAATAGCCGCTGATGCGGCCCGCGGCCAGTGCTTCGAAGGGGCATGTCAGGAAGTAGCACAGTAGCATCATCCAACCGGCCAGAAAACTTATCCGCGGAGAGAAGAATTTAGCCACGTAAGCCGCTTCACCAGCAGCATCGGGAATGGCCTTCACTAGTTGGCTGTAAACGTAACCGATCGGCAACAACATAATGGCGCCACCAGTGAATCCCAAGATTGCGCCCAGAGGCCCACCGCGCTGCAGGATGTCATCCATGACGACCAGCCAGGCAGTTCCCACCATCACTCCGAAGCCAAGCACGAAGTAGTCGACTAGACGGAGTTTGCGGGCTAATGTTGTCATGATGTTATGAAACTCTGCGCGCTACTTGGCTGCGATTGCCTGACCTGAATCAATGTTCCAGCGCCTACAATCCTTTCGATCCGGGAACTTTGTTCTATGGAAGTGCGAAACTAAAAACTGCATTTCCCGCCCCGATCGCGACGTACTGTTTCCCAGCCACTTCGTAACTCACGGGAGCAGCATAAACTGCGGCGCCCGTCGGAAAATGCCAGAGCGCTTTTCCACTTTGCGCGTCGAAGGCAATCAGGTTCCCTCCTATGTCACCGGAGAAGACAAGACCACCAGCAGTCGACAACGTTCCAGCCCAGGAAGCGCCAAAGTATTCGAAACGCCAGCGGGCATCGCCCGTCTTCGGATCTATGGCTGTAAGAAATCCACGGTCTTTTGCATTCATCACCGGAACATAATTGCTGCCGATGTACGCACGACCCAGCCGATAATTTTGAGAATCCGCCGAAAAAACATCACACTGCTCGCGCGAGGTCACATAGAAGAGGCCAGTCAGAGGGCTGTAGGAAGGCGCCATGAAATTTGTTGCGCCATATGCTCCAGGGCACACCGGTACACCCTCCAGAGTTGGATCTACGCCCGGCAGGAGGACCGGTCGCCCATTTGCGTCCAATCCTTTCGCCCATGTTTGTTTCGCGTAAGGCTTCCCCAATACGAACTTTCCGTTCGTGCGGTCGAGCACGTAAAAGAATCCATTGCGGTTGGCTTGCAGCAGCAACTTTCGTTTCTGTCCGTCAATTGTTGAGTCGATCAGGATCGGCGATTCTGTTGCATCCCAGTCGTGGAGATCGAACGGGGTGAATTGGAAGTACCACTTGAGCTTCCCATTATCCGGGTCTAGAGCGAGTATCGAATTGCTGTAGAGATTATCCCCGTGCCTTTGGGAACCGTTATTCGATGGCGCCGGATTTCCCGTGGGCCAATAAAGGAGATTTAACTCGGGATCATAAGTACCAGTGACCCATGCCGGTGCGCCGCCACGCGTCCAGGAATCTCCTTCCCAACTCCCGTGACCCGGCTCACCGGGTCCTGGAATCGTATGGAATCGCCACGCCAGCGCGCCCGTTTTCGTATCATAGGCATCGATGAACCCCTGAATGCCGTACTCACCACCGGAGACGCCGACGATCACCTTATCTTTTACAACGAGCGGCGCTACCGTAAAGGTGTACCCTTTCTCGTAGTCAGCGGCCTTCGTGTCCCAAATGACGCTACCCGTCTTGCTGTCCAGAGCGATCACGTGTGCATCCAGCGTGGTCATAAACACCCGATCACCTAGCATGGCGAAACCACGATTCACGGCTCCGCAGCAAAGACGCAGCTTTTCTGGAAGGGCCCGCTCGTAATGCCAAATGGTCTTCCCTCTCTGCGCATCGATGGCATATGCATTGCTATTCGCCACGGTGAAATACATCACTCCGTCATCGATTAACGGCGTGGCCTCAAACTTCCCCGTAACCGGGGTCTGAAAGACCCACTGGGCGGCTAGCTGCGACACGTCCTTGGTCGTGATCTGCTTCAATCCGCTATAACGATGGCCGTCATACGTGCCGGAATATGTCAGCCAGTTCCCCGGCTCCCGGGACGCGTCTTCAATTCGCGCCGTCGTAACCTGCGCCGCGGAGATATTTGCAAAGAGCAGTGCAACGACCGCGATGTTCTCCAGGAATTGCCGTGAACTTCTCTTTCGCATCCGATATTTACTCTCCACGCAGTGTCTCGAGGTAGGCGAGCAAATCCTGCAACGCCGGATTAGATAGCTTTGCTTCGGTATATCTTGGCATCAGCGATTTACGTTCGTGAACAATACTCTGAACATCGCTCTTTGAAAACAATCTCAGTTCACCCTGAAGATCGAGCAGCTGAATCGAAAAGGTATCTTCGTTTTTGGCGATTCCGATAATTTTCTCCCCACTGCTTATCGTGATTGTGACTGTGTCGCCCGCGATTGGCGAATCGTGCCCTGGCTCGAGCAGTCCATCCGAGAGCTGCTTACTGGGTTCTCGCAACGATTCGGTAATATAAGCGGCTGAACGCGACGCGCTTACTCGCGACAAATCAGGTCCTAGCCTTCCACCTCGCCCGCGCACCATATGACAGGACGCACAGCCACCGGCACTCCAAAAATATTTCTCTCCGGCTTGAGCGTCTCCAGCAATCACGGCCTCGGATTTAGGTTGCATACTGCGTAAAAATGCAATTACCTCCCATGTTTCATCGTCCGTGAGATCATTGCCGGGCATCAGCGTACTGGGAACTCCATGAAGGATAGTGGAGAACAAATCCGCATCAGAGGCGCCGTGAGTAAACTTTCCACTCACAAGACTTGGCGCTCGCAGTCCACCAGTTGCGTCTAATCCATGGCATTGAGAACAGTTCGCTCTAAAATTTGCCTTACCATTCGCAATGGCTTGCGCATTTCCTTCGAGTAGATTCTTAACCTCTCGGACTTGTTGCGCGAGTAGAAACGTCGCGCAACACATCATGAATGGTAAGGCGACGAGTCTTCGCAGCTTTTCGCTCTTCATCGGCAAACACTCGTGATGATTTTCTCGGTCATCAATGCTCAATACCACCCAATGGGCTGCTCGTCGAGATTGACGTACACCTGCTTGGTCTCAAGGTACTCCTCCACTCCCCAAGGGCCGAGTTCCCGCCCGATACCCGACTGCTTGTAGCCGCCCCACGGCGCTTCCACACAGGTCGGCTGCATGTGATTCACCCAAATAATTCCAGCGCGAACTGCTTTCACTACTCGCAGCGCCTTATAAATGTCCCGCGTCCACACTGCCGCCGCCAGACCGTAGGGAGTGTCATTCGCGATCCGAATCGCATCTGCCTCGTCTTCGAACGAAATAACTGACGCAACGGGACCAAAGATCTCTTCTCGGGCTATACGAGCACTATTCTCGACGTCATAGAAGATAGTCGGTTCAACATAATAACCCTTGTTGAACTGCATGGGACGGTTGCCACCAATTGCCACCTTAGCTTCTTTTTTCCCAATTTCCAGAAAAGACGTAACTCGATCGTACTGCTCCTGGCTGATGAGCGGCCCCATTTTGGTTTTCCGGTCCAAGGGAGCGCCGAGTGTAATGCGCTTCGCCTTCTCCGTCATCGCCTCTACGAATTTAGAATAGATCTTCTTTTCAACCAGGATACGGCTGCCCGCTGAGCAAACCTCGCCTTGGTTGATAAAGATACCGAATAGCGCGCCGTCTACCGCAGCCTCCCAATCAGCTTCGGCGAAGAAAATGTTGGGTGACTTGCCTCCGAGTTCGAGCGTTACTCGCTTCAGCGTATCCGCAGCGGATTTCACGATCGACTTACCTACTGCAGTACTTCCGGTGAAAGCGATTTTGTCCACGAGCGGATGCGCGACCAACGCCTCGCCACAAGTTTTACCAAAACCGTTGACGATATTCACGACGCCGTCCGGTAGGCCAACATCTTTGAACCAATTAGCCAGTTCCAGAGCGCTCAAGGGCGTCTGCTCCGCCGGCTTCAGAACGCAAGTGCAGCCAGCCGCCAGCGCCGGTCCTAATTTCCACGCGGCCATCAATAGAGGGTAATTCCAAGGAATGATTTGGCCAGCCACTCCGACCGGCTCCCGCAACGCTAAGCTGAGAGCATTCGCAGGAACAGGATTCACCTGCCCGGAAATCTTCGTCGCTAACCCGCCGTAATACTCGAACACCGTGGCAACAGCGCGAATGTCCCCTTCCGCCTCGACGATTGGTTTACCACCATTGCGTGCCTCAATCTCGGCGAGCATGGCCGCGTTCTGGCGAACTTTATCCGCGAGCCGAAACAGAATTCGCCCGCGCTCTTGTGCAGTTGTTTGCGGCCATGCACCTGAGTCGAATGCAGTGCGAGCAGCCTGTACTGCGCGGTCGACATCCACGCTATCTGACTCATCCACGTAAGCGATAACTTCTTCGATAGAAGGATCTAATACCGGAAACGTCTTTCCCGAAGCACTGCGGGACCATTCCCCGTTGATGTATGTCCCATAAGTATGGACATCCGACTTAACAGTGCTTGCCATGGAACCTCCGAGTTCTACTCGTCTATCAACCCGATTTTGTTACTTCTAATCTGTCTTAAGTGGTTGGCTCTCAGCATCGACATGCAGAAGAGCATCTGAATGGTTAGGCAAATCGATTTTTAAAATTCGTACCTCAACGCAAACTGCATCACGCGGGGTTGTGTTAGGAGACTGGTGTAGTCGCCGAATGAGCTCGGCACCTGTTGAAGCGAGACGGGATTCGAAATAGATTGTGCATTGAACCGGACCTGGTTCAGCACATTGAACACTTCCCATCGGAACTGCAGACTGTGACCTTCGATCGGCATTCTCCAGCGCTTGGTCAGACTCATGTCGACGCCAACGTATCCGTCTCCGCGAAGAACATTTCGCGAACCACTCTGGCCCGGAAAATTCGGAACGAAGTCGCTTTGTGCGGCAGCAGGATTGGCGAAGGCACTGACCGAACCGTCGGGCTGCCTGTACGCGCCAGTTTTTGGTTTTGTAACCATTTGAGCTAGACCCGAATAATTCCAGTCCGTCGCCCAGAGTTGGCCGTTACTCACGCTAAAAGGCAGACCGCCGGTCCACCGGGCGAGTCCAGAGAGCTGCCAACCCCCGATCAAAGCATCGAGAGCTGAGCCTGCGCCGCCCGCGAAGTGCTTGCCCTTGCCGAATGGTAAATCCGCAATCCAGTTTGTATTGAATTGGTGGGTAGCATCAAAGTCGGAAACAGCGCGCTGCTGCTCCGGCGAAAATGCGTTTACTATCTGACTGCCCAGAATCCCCAGGTTGTATCCGACACGCGATGCCGCGGAGGTGAAGTCGATTGACTTCGAGTAGGTGTAATTGAAATCAAACTGGACTCCGTTGCTGAACTTTTTCTGCAGCGTAGCCTGAAGGGCGTTGTAGTTCGAGCTACCAATCGAGCTCCATGCATACATGCTCGTTAGTTGATTGTTCAAGAGGTTGCCGGGCTGCGGTGTTCCGTTAGCATTCTTGAAGTAGAGACTGTCCCCTAAGTTGTCCTGCAAACCGCCATAAAGATCTATGTTGCCTAGACCAACTACCTCGTTCCCAGGATTAACCCCACCGACTGCGGGGATGTAAAGGTCATAAACGGCCTGAACCACCGACGCAGCGGGAACGCCGTACGCGGTGTAGCCAGTAGCGCCCGCCGGAAGGCTCTGGATCATGTCGTGCCAATAAGCGGCCGTGGGGCCAACTAACGCGTCTGTGATCTGACTAGGATCAACGCCTTGGCGGCTCAGCTGCGACAGTCTCCTTGCGGCAGAAAAGTAATCAATCCCAGTCTTGGGATCCACGACGTCCAATGGCTGCCGAAGATCACGTTGCGTAAGCAGATTTCTGCCTAACCGTCCGACATACGCAACTTGGAGAGAGAATCCTTTCTGCAATTCGCGCCCTACCGAAAAATCGAAAGTGTACGCATAAGGAGTCTTGAGACTGTCGTCTACTCCCCAAGTAATAGCTTGGCCGCTAGCAGGAGGTGTCTGCGGAAACGCTCC
The DNA here is from genome assembly GCA_025462785.1 of Acidobacteriaceae bacterium. Classification (GTDB taxonomy): domain Bacteria; phylum Acidobacteriota; class Terriglobia; order Terriglobales; family Acidobacteriaceae; genus JAOAPG01. The sequence continues at coordinate 5,519 of JAOAPG010000195.1, read as the reverse complement.
GGGAGGTGGGGGTTCAAAGAACGTAACGTTATTTTGATTTACTGTGGGGATTACATTGATGTTGGTAATCCGTGGGACGTCGCCAGCATCGTCAATTCCCGGGAGACAACAAGGATTTTGCAGAGTTGAGGACAGGCCCGCAGGCGCGTTCTGGTCAAACGTATTGATGAGCTGCATGCCAGAGCGATCGTAGACCTTTCCAAATCCGGCGCGAATGACAGTCTTATCTCCATCTCCCATCATTTTGCGCAGCCAACCACCGCTTGGTCGAGGCGAGAACGCAATCGAGAAGCGTGGGGCAAAATCTGACTTATCAAATCGGTAGAAACCGGTTCCGTTGTTAGCCTTCCCTCCGAGAACGAAAGAAACAAGCTGAGCGGAGTCGTATCCCAGTCCTTGCTGCATATTCTTTACGTCCTGATTAAATTGATTTCCCAAACTAAAAGTCGGAGAGGCCTGCAAGCCATTCACTTCCCATGGCGGAGGGAACAGGGACCACCGCAGACCATACGTAACCGTCAGGTTCGGCTTTATGCGCCAAGAGTCTTGTCCGTAAAATTCGTACCAGTTCAAGCCGTAGTTCCGTTTGATTGGAGTTCCCGGCGCGATCAGGTTTCCGCTGCGGTCATAATTGTAGTTCGCAATGATTTGCGACTGCATGCCCAGCAAAGAGAGCATGGGATAGTCGTACGCAGTGTTGGACGAAGGTTCCGCGAACCCTCCGTTCGTAGGATCAAGCGGGCTGCTGCTGTTAGCGAATCCTGTTGGCGACATCCAACTTGTTGTTCCGACTCCCTGACTAAAGGAGTGAAGGTAGCTAAGACGTGGATCGCGCGCCATGCCCACGTTAGTCCCTAGCTGAATTGTGTGCGTACCCTTGGTCCAGGAAAAATCGTCAACGAAATTGTGTACAGGCATCTGAAAATTGCGGCTGTAAGTAATGCCCTGATCGAGACCAAGGAAGGTGTCCCATGGCTGGTTAGAGTCACCGATAATTCCGGTGCTCTGCCGCGTGAAGCCCCAGTGAAAAGAATTCACCTTTGTCGAGCTAAGTACTGCCGTGTATCCCACAGCAAAACCCTTACTGTGATCGGCGAGCGTAGTTTCGGGGGCGGTTCCGGGTAGAAACGGGGCTTGGGGATTATTAATATTCTGAAGAGCCCCGCGCCAAAATAGAGTGTGGTTGCCATTCTGAGTTAAATGATAATCAAGCTTCGCGATGAAAGCATTGTTGTTCAGGCTCACCGGTGCGCGGAATCGGTATCCAGAGTAGTTCAACCCATCGCCCACCGACGGATCGTTGGTCGGATATTTCCCATTGCAAAACGTTCTATCGAAGTAGCCGGTGTGATTGGCAAGATCGAGTACCGCCGGATTAATCCCGATATGCAGAGGATCAACATTCTTGATATCGGCCGGGGTCAACGTCGTCACACCACCATTCGCATTCAGATAGCTGATGTTTCCCTGGCAAAGTGAAGGAGTGGGAATCGTTCGAACCGTGCTCTGCTGTTCTCGCACACGGGTTCCCTCATAGTTGGCAAAGAAAAACATTCGGTTCTTCCGAATGGGGCCGCCTATGGATGTTCCAAAGATGTTGCGGATCAGCGCATCGGGTTTGTTCGGCTCACCGGTTGCTATTTCGGACTGCTTGATGAAGTAATCGTTAGCGCTCGTAATTGTGTTGCGAATGTATTCATAGAATGTCCCATGGAAATTATTCGTGCCGCTCTTGGTAACAAGTGCCACTTGCGCTCCGGAGCCTACTCCTTGGTCAGCGTTGTAATTCGTAGTGGTGACGCGAAATTCCTCCACCGAATCTAGAGTCACAGGCAGAACGGACGTGAATGCATATCCATTTCCCTGGTCATTGACATCTACCCCATCGAGAGTGACATTGCTTTGATCACTACGTGCACCATTTACCGCTCCGCTACGAGTGTCCTGATCTTTCGGAATGTCTGGGCGATTGCCTGTGTAGGTGACACCAGCTTGCAGGCTCAGTAGATCCGGAACATTTCGGCCTTCGAGTGGAATTTGCTTTACCTGTTTTTCGTCGAAGGAGTTCCCAATGGAAGCATCGACCGTGTTCAACGCTTGAATTTCGCTGCTCACATTGACACTTTCGTTTACCTGTCCGATCTTCAGGCGGACGTTGGCCGTAGCAGGAGTGTTGACCAGCAACTCCAACCCAGACTGCTCTTGGCGCGAGAAACCAGCGGCCGTAACCGAAAGCGTGTAAGTTCCTGGAGGAAGAGATAGAAACTGATACTCGCCTTGTGGGCCTGTCGTGGCCGTCCGCTCTGTCTTTGTTTCGGCACTCGCGAGCAGTACGCTGGCTCCAGCTACGGCACTCCCGCTGGGATCGGTCACCGCTCCTCGTAATGAAGTGGATGAGATTTGGGAGAAAACAGCACTCGTCACGACCAACAAAACCGCTACCAAGAACACAACCTGCTCACAGCGTTTCATGTTCATCCCCCTCCCCTGGACCGTGCGCGACTCGGAGGTGATCGCTCTGACCGGCCGTCGAATGCCGGGCGGAACGACTTACCAGAGGTCCTAATTGAACGTGGCTCACCGTCGGAGTCGTGTTCGACTGAGGTCCAAGCTTAAGCGAGAGTATCTTCTTCCAGGACTGCAATCTTGTCCAGAAATGACACCGACTTGTCTGGGAGTGACATCGATAAAAGGTGGGAAAGATCGTGCTGCGCGAATAGTAAATATGAGAAGTGGAAACTTTCGGCGTAGAAACTCTTGGCGGTCTCACTCTTGAGACCGCCAAGATAAGTCATTTGATTTAGAACGTGATTTTCGCCGTTAGCTCAACCAGTCTCGGCGATGCGTCCGCTCCCAATCCGGATCCTAGGATCGTCGTCGGTTGGCTTACCAGACTCGTTATTTGTCCAAATCCAGAACTGTCGATGTTCCCGTTCGGAAAATTGAAGTTCGGATGATTAAATAAATTAAAGAACCTGTCACGAATCGCGAAGCTTGACCCCTCCCATTTAGGAATGTTGAAGCCTTTTTCCACGCTGAAATCGGTGTCGAAATAACCCGGTCCCCGGAAGGTGTTTCTGGTTGGGATGAGAATGTAGTTGCCGGATCTGCGAATAATCCGCCAGCGGCACCGCCGTAACAGGGCGTAGGAGTCTTACCCACGAGAGCAGCGCTGGATGCGCCGCAATCAATTCCGGGATTTCCGACGACATCGGCAAGCACGGCTGATACCGTTGCGGGAGAGGTGCTGCCAAAATTGGTCCCTTGGAGAGCGCTTGTAAGATTACCGCTCGAAATTGAGAACGGGAAACCAGTGTGTTTGAAGATGGTGCCGGAGAAGGTCCATCCCTATTACTAACGCATTCGGTCCTTTACTCGTCAAGTGACGGAAAGCATTCGACCAGACATAATTCATGTTAAACGAATGACGAACGTCGTAGTCCGAATTGCTGTAATTGAGCGCGCGCAAGTTGAAGGGGCAGAATCCCCAGAGCGGCCGATGATTGGTTGTGAAAGGTCACTCTAGGTGAAGTCGACTAGACCGCCAACTAAAAATAGGAATGCCATATCAGCAATTGCTGGCCGCGACACGCTAGTCGTCGCCTCATTCCAGTCTGACGGGGTCACCACGGCGGACCCTGCCGCTCTGCAGCACAGAGGCGTAGACCCCCACGTTAGCCCGGTTATGCTGGGCTGCTGTACGCAGGACACCAGTATCCTTGGGGAGGTCGCCTTGAGGGAGTGTTGTCATCACGCAGCGCGGACACGGACCAGTGATGCGGAGACGAACGGTATCCCCGATCGTGAGCAGGTGCCCGATCCAGACATTCTCCACGAAATCCTTGTCGCCGCTCGCGGTCTCCACCACAACGTTTGGGCGAAACCGTCGGGTCTCGAAGCGCCCCTCTGGATACAGCGACCGCAAACGATCGACCGTGGCTGTGGTCAACACATGTACAACGGCACAATCGAAAAAAGTACCTTCGGGCAGACCGAACTCGGTGACAGTGTCCCGGTAATCGAGTCCTTCTATGTCCGGCCAGTACTCCTCAGCTGTTGCGGTGCGCATCTCCGGGAATGCGCGTCCCAGTTTCACCTCACGGTGGACGACGTTCGAGACGATCCGATCGATGTCGGGCTGCTCACTACCGACAATGGTGCCATCCGGCAAGGTGATACGAACCAGCGGAACCTGCATCCCGGTTCTTGGATCGTCTGAGAGTGTGGCGCGGCAGTCGAACATCTGCGGCCACTTCCGCGGATTCTTGGCGCTAGCGACCTTCCCGTCGGCGCTGTCCACGAGCGCGTAGGCGCGATCTCCGAGCAACCCGCGTTTGGTTACTTCAGATGCATTCAGCTCTTCTCCCAGCATAGATTTAACTGGGTATCGCCAGAGAGAAACGATCGAACCAAGAACGTCCTGCGTCATGGGGAAACCTCCGCCCCGCCGTCGGGTAGAGCTTAGGCGACTGCTTTGTCTGGGGCGACGACGATATCCGATCGGGTGCTGTTAACGATCGCCTTCAGTTCGGCTTGTTCTTCTGCGGAAACCGCGAATTTATCCAGCGTCTGCTGAAAGTCGTCCAGGAACGCCTCCCATTCCTCGGCCGTAATCTTCAAATGGGAATGAGACTCCGCCATCGACTTACCTGTGTATTTTTGCGGGCCGCCCGTAGCCCAGCAGACCATCTCGGTCACCAGGTATTTGAATCCCGCAGGCGGAACACGATGGTGCGCTTCGTCTACCCGGGGATTGGCATTCAATCTCGGATCTAACATGATTCGGTCGATGAAGGCGTCCACCACCGTAGCGATGCTATATACGCCACCAAGTCTGTCGTAGAGCGAGGGCTTTTCTGCTGACTGCATTAATGACCCCCGGATAGGTAAACAGTTTACCAGACCGGCATCGAAGAATTGACCAGTCGAGCTTTACAGTCACAAGCATAATTACAGCCACACATACATGCGCCCGACCAGCGTTTCATGGTTCGTCAGTTGCAGCAAGGACACAACGATTTTGGAGATTGTCGGCAATTCTTCCCGAAAGCCTCTTCCTCAAAGCCTTGACGGAAGGATGCCAATCAAGGATGGCTTCCGCTTCCCCGTCCGGAGAGCTCCCGGTTGCCAACGCAAGGGTAAAGAACCTGCAGAACGTACCGCAAGGTTCTAAGGTCTTGGTGGTGGGATGCTGCTCAGCAATAGGTGGCAACCCGAGACAAGGATCAGTATCGACATAGGCTTTTAATGGCTAGCAACTTCCAGATGGTCGGCAAATGCAAGAAGTAATTCGGTTCCTTCTTGTTTTTCGGCCACCCGGAAGTCATCTCGACTGCCTTCATGTCATTGTTCCTTACTCGTGTAAATGCCGGGCGAATGCTTCACGGTGGACGACTTGTCCTCCCGCTGTCTCAACCAAAGCTGCATCAACTCGATTTCTGATTGCTGGTCGGTGATGATCTCTTGCGCCAGCCTGCGCATCTGTGGGTCTTGGCCGTGTGCTAATAGGGTCTTCGCCA
>JAOAPG010000180.1 GCA_025462785.1 Acidobacteriaceae bacterium | reverse complement strand
GCTGGGGGCGTGGGCGTCAATTTATTAGAAGAGAGCTGAAAAAGCAAGAAACTTCCACCGCTCTTGTGCTACGTGGTGACTGTTTCCTCGACAAGGCTTGTGAACTGTTTCACGTCTTCTTCTGTCGTATCGAAAGAACACATCCAGCGCACGACCGATTCTTCCTCATTCCAAACGTAAAAGAAATATTTCTTTTGCAACTTTGCAATCGCCTTGCGAGGAATCTGCGCGAACACTCCGTTGGCGTCGACTTTATAGACGATTCTCACATTTGGAATTTCCTTGAGCTCCTTTTCTAATAACTTCGCCATGCGATTGGCGTGCTGTGAATTCCTCAACCAGAGATCATCGGAAAGCAATGCCTCGAACTGCACCGAAGTGAACCTCATCTTCGAGGCAAGTTGCATGCCCTGTTTTCGTAAGAACCTAAAATCCTCACCCAGCTTCTTGTCAAAGAAAACAACTGCTTCCGCGCCCATCAATCCGTTCTTGGTTCCTCCAAACGACAGTACGTCCACGCCAAGGTCCCGCGTCGCTTGCCGGAGATTCAAACCCAAACTCGCGGCTGCATTGGCAATTCGGGCACCGTCCATATGAAGGAACATGTCGCGGTCGTGAGCGAATTTCGCGAGGCTCTTGATCTCGGTCGGCTTGTAAACGGTTCCCATTTCGGTGGACTGAGTAATCGAAACGACCCGGGGCTGAACGTGATGTTGGTCCCCAATTCCGTGATAAGCATGTTTTACGGATTCAACAGTGAGCTTTCCGTCCGGCGCCGGAATTGGAATCAGCTTGCAGCCAGTGAACTTCTCGGGGGCTCCGCATTCGTCCGTATAGATATGGGCAGCTTCGCTGCAAATGACAGCGTGATAAGAGCTTGTTAGCGACTTCAGACTCAGGCAATTTGCTGCAGTTCCATTGAATACAAAGAACACGCCGATATCTGAGCCAAAATGCTGCTCGAATTTCCGAACTGCAGATTCGGTGTAAGCATCATCACCATAGCCTACTGTGTGACCATGATTGGCGGCGGCAATTGCCTCCAGGACCTGTGGATGAATGCTGGCATTGTTATCGCTGGCAAAGTTGCGAACTGGTTTCATATTCAAAGTAAATGTAACAGACGTGTGACTGAGGACGGCGCTGGAACAAACAGTTCTTTCTGGGGTATTGGTGTGTAGACTTTTTGATTTCGGAACCGTCTAAACTAGAATCAAATCCTGAGTTGAAGAACCAATATTCTTCTGTCAACGCGAAGTAGAGTCGCTCATCGGGTCCCAACTACAATGGTGAAGATGAATTTCCAAATAGACAAGCCTGCTCCGCAGCGCCGGTTCAACAATGCGTCGAAAACTGCTCTTTTGGCGACTTTGCTGTTGACAGCGGCGGGGGTAGCTTGCAATGGCAACAGTGCGACGGGTCAACAGCCGCAAGGTCCACCCGCGACTCCGGTGAAAGTCCAGATTGTACGCTCTCTTCCTGTCAGCAGCGCCAGCGACTACGTTGCCACCCTGAAATCGCGCGATTCAGCCGTTGTGATGCCTGAAGTAGAAGGCCGCATCACGCAAATCTTCGTACATTCTGGCGAACACATAAGTGCCGGAACGCCTTTGTTGCAAATTGATCCCAGCAAACAGCAGGCGACAGTCAACAGCCAGCAGCACAGCCGAACCGCGCAAGAGGCGAGCTTGTCTTACGCCAAACAACAGTACGACAGGAGTAGCGGGCTGTACGCGGCAGGAGTAATCAGCAAACAGGAAATGGATCAGGCGAAGTCCGCCTACGACGCCGCGGAGGCGCAACTTCGCTCTCTGGATGCCCAACTCCAAGAGCAACAGGTCCAGCTACACTACTACACGGTGATCGCCCCCTCGAACGGCATCATTGGAGACATTCCCGTTCGAGTTGGCGATCGCGTAATCACCACTACACCGCTTACCACGGTTGATAAGCCCGGCAGTCTCGAGGCGTACGTGTATATTCCCATCGAGCGCTCTCCCGACCTAAGGATGGGTATGCCGGTTCAAATCTTGGATAGCGCCGGGAAATCCATTGCCGACAGCCGTGTCACGTTTATTTCGCCCGAGGTCGATAACACCACTCAGAGCGTGTTGGTGAAAGCTACTATAGCCAATAACAAGGACAAGCTGAGGACTGCGCAATTTATCCGGGCTCGTGTGATTTGGGGTACGCAGCAGTCCCCGGTCGTACCGGTATTAGCAGTATCCCGCATTGGCGGGCAGTTTTTTGCTTTTGTCGCCGAAGACCAGAACGGCAAAGCTGTCGCCCATCAGAAGGCTCTTAAAGTTGGGGACATGGTAGGAAATGATTATGCGGTGCTCGACGGAATCAAGCTGGGAGACAAGGTCATCGTTTCCGGGACCCAGTTCCTACTCGATGGAATGCCAGTCATCCCGCAAACCTAATGCACGACTGAATCGAACTTCGGTGTTTTCGTAAATTCATGTTTGTCGATTTCTTCATACGACGCCCGATTTTTGCGACGGTCTGCGCACTGCTCATCATCCTCGCAGGTTCGGTCTGCATTCCCACGCTGCCGATCGCTCAATTCCCAACGCTTGCGCCTCCTCAAGTCTCAGTCAATAGTTTTTACGTCGGAGCCAGCGCGCAGACCGTAGAAACCGCGGTTACGATCCCGCTCGAACAGCAAATCAATGGCGCGCAAGGGATGAAGTATGTCACCTCTAGTAGCGGCAACGACGGTTCCAGTTCCATTACTGCCACGTTCAATCTGGATCGCGATCCTGATCTCGCGGCCGTGGACATTCAAAACCGAGTCAATACTGCACAAGGACGATTACCGAACGCAGTAAAGTCTACCGGTGTCACCGTCACTAAGGCTTCCAACGATTTTGTCTTTGGAGCTGCGATTTTCTCGCCGGATGACCGCTACAGCCCGCTTTTCATGAGCAACTACCTTGACGTCTACGTCAAAGATTCGCTGAAACGCGTGCCTGGCGTGGCCGACGTAATCATATTCGGCGAACGGAAATACTCCATGCGGCTATGGCTCGACCCGGTTCGCATGGCGAGCCGTGGCCTCACTGCAACCGATGTTGTAGGAGCCCTCCAGGAACAAAACGTGGAGGTCGCTGCGGGCCAAGTCGGTCAGCCCCCGATCAAAACCGGGCAGGATTATCAGATCAGTGTGCGCGCAGTTGGACGCTTATCAGAATCTTCACAGTTCGGAAACATCATTTTGAAGACCAATGCGGATGGCACGCTTGTCCGCTTGAAAGATGTTGGACGCGCGGAACTCGGAGCTGAAGACTACAGCAGCGATCTGCAATTCAATGGGCACGACGCAGTGGGCCTTGGCATCACCCAGCTCTCGACGGCAAATGCGCTCGAGGTTGACCGGCTGGCTCTGGCTGAGCTCGAAAGGCTGTCTAAGCGCTTCCCACCGGGAATGAAGTACCAGAATGCATTCGACACGACTGAGGCCGTCGGAGAATCGATCCATGAAGTTCTGAGCACTCTGGGCGAAGCCATCGTCTTGGTCATTCTGGTGATCTTCGTATTTCTTGGGGAATGGCGCAGCACCATTATTCCGGCAATCACAATCCCCGTTTCACTAGTTGGAGCATTTGCCTTTGTTAAGTTGCTCGGGTTCTCGATCAACACCCTTACGCTGTTTGGCATTACCCTGGCTACCGGGCTCGTAGTCGACGACGCGATCGTCGTGATCGAAAACATCGAGCGCCACATTCAGGAAGGCGAAACGAACGCTCACAAGGCGGCGTCGGTGGCCATGGGCGAAGTCGCGGGCGCTGTGATCGCAACCTCGCTTGTTCTTGTCGCTGTTTTTGTTCCGGTGGCGTTTTTCCCCGGCACCACAGGCATTCTCTTCCGCCAATTCGCGCTAACGATTGCTTTCTCGATTGCCATTTCCGCGTTTAACGCGCTCACCTTGACCCCGGCACTCTCTGCCATATTGCTCGGGCGTGAGCATGGAAAAAAGAATTGGTTCTTCAAGCGCGTCGATCGCGTGATTAATGCGGTGACCGAAGGATATCGCCGCGCACTGCACGGATTTCTTCGCGTGCGATGGTTTGCCGTGTTGCTGTTCTTTGCCGGTTTGGGAGGCGCTTATTTCATTTTTCAGCGCGTTCCGAAAGGATTCGTTCCGAACGAAGACCAGGGATACTTCATCATCGCGGTGCAATGCCCCTCGGGTGCTTCGTTGCAATACACGAAAGCAATAGAAGCCCAAGTCCAAAAACTGTTGCTACCGCTTCCCGAGGTTGAGGGCACATTCGCCATTAGTGGATTTAGCTTTTCTGGAAATGCAGCGAACTACGGGATCATCTTCGTTCCATTAAAGCCGTACTCTCAGCGTAAGGGGAACGAACACGCCGCGGCTGCGATCGTCGACGGCATTCGCGGAAAACTCTTCGGAGTACAGGGCGCGCTCGTACTTCCATTTCTGCCGCCCGCAGTCCAAGGGCTTGGACAATTTGGCGGCTTTCAGTATGAACTGCAGGATCAGGGTTCACACACGCTGCAAGAACTTGCGAACGTCACCCAGGAAGTGGTTCGTCAGGGAAATTCGCGAAAGGATCTGACCGGTTTGTTCAGCAGCTTCACCGCGAACGATCCTCAATTCCTGGTCACGATTGATCGTGAGAAGGCGAAAAGCCTGCACGTGCCGTTGGCACAAATCACGGACACGCTAGGTGTGTACATGGGTTCCGCTTACGTGAACGATTTCGACTTCAACAACCGGTCCTATCGCGTATACGTACAAGCGGATCAGCAATTCCGTTCGCAATCCAAGGATATTGAACAATTTTATGTGCGGTCTGACTCGGGAGCGATGATTCCGTTACAGAATCTGGTGACGATCACTTCGACTGCGAGCCCACAAGTCATCACGCATTACAACCTGTTCCGTTCGGCGGAGATCAATGGTTCGGCGGCGCCAGGGTACAGCTCGGGACAGGCGATTGCGGCAATGGACGAGCTCAGCAGCAAAGCGCTTCCGCAAGGGTTCAATCATGAGTGGAGCGGACTGTCTTTGGAAGAATTAGCTTCGGGCAGCACTACGGCCATCTTGTTCGGCCTTGGTGTGCTGGTGGTTTACCTGACTCTCTCAGCACAATATGAAAGCTTCGTGCTGCCATTTATCGTGCTGCTCGCGGTACCCATGGCAATTTTGGGAGCCTTAGGTGCTCAGTGGTTGCGGGGTCTCGAGAACGACGTATTTTGTCAGATCGGCCTAGTAATGCTCGTGGGCCTCTCCAGCAAGAACGCCATTTTGATTGTGGAATTCGCGGAACAATTACGCCAGAAAGGGATGCCCCTTATGGATGCGGCCATCGAATCGGCAAGAATACGTCTCCGCCCGATTCTCATGACATCTCTGGCATTCATCCTGGGGGTAATTCCGTTGGTGATCGCGAAAGGCGCGGGGGAAGCGGGGCGCCACTCTGTAGGCACCACTGTGTTCGGCGGCATGATCATGTCCACAATACTTAATCTTTTCTTCATCCCTGTGCTGTACCTGATCATCGAAGGCTGGCGCGAGCGAGGTAAACGGCACGCCCCAGTGCCCGCACCGGTTCCCGCTGACTGAGTGTTCCCGAGTGTCCAGTCTATTTACTCAACCATAACACTTCGAAGCTATAATGTCGGCGACATGCAATTATCGCGAAGTTACCTTGAGCAGCTCTGTCTGTTTTGCTTATTTTTCCCCGCGCTGGTTTACGGGCAAAGCAACTTGAAACCTAAATCGCCTGACAAAACAGCCTCTGCTCCGACGTGGTCCTTCGCTGTTTCTGGTGATTCGCGCAACTGCGGAGACGTGATCATGCCTGCAATAGCCGCCGGAGCTGGCAATGACCACGTCTCGTTTTACTGGCACCTAGGCGATCTGCGGAAGATCTCTGCGCCAGACGAGGATTTCAGGCAGCGTAAGGTGGTCGAGGGAAAGTCGTTCACCATTAACGATTACGAAAGTGAAGCATGGGACAATTTCATTCAGAATCAAATCGTCCCCTTCGGAACTGTTCCGTTCTTTCTCGGAATCGGTAATCATGAAACGATCCCTCCCAAAACGCGAGCCGAGTTCGTCAAGCAATTTTCCAAGTGGCTGGATGCTCCTGAAATCAAAGCGCAACGGCTGAAGGATGATTCAGGGAGCGATCGCATTACTACCTACTATCACTGGATGCGCGATGGGATTGACTTCATCAACATGGATAACGCCTCACATGATCAATTTGACGCGGCACAGATGAAGTGGTTCGAAGGCGTGATTGCACGCGATAGGACCGATTCTGCAACCAAAACAATTGTGGTCGGAATGCATGAGGCATTGCCGGAGAGCATATCCGCCGACCATAGCATGGATGAATGGAACTTCGGGCAGGAGACGGGGCGGCAGGTTTATCTGGATCTGCTAAAAATGCAGAACGAGGCACACAAAATTGTTTACGTGCTGGCGAGCCATTCCCACTTCTTCATGGATGGTACATTCAACACTGAATACTGGCGAACTCACGGTGGAATACTGCCCGGATGGATCGTAGGGACCGCGGGAGCGCAACGTTATCCGCTGCCTCCAAATTACAAAGATGCGAAAATAGCTAAGACAAATGTCTATGGATATCTTCTAGCCACGGTGAATCCGCCGGGCGAACCTGCGGGGTCAATCAAGTTTGATTTCAAGCAACTCGATGAAGATAAGATTCCCGCGGATGTTGCACATCGCTTTACGGCCCAATTTGTACATGAGTGCTTTACCGGAAATCGCAGGGAAGCTCCGTTGAGCTTACGACCCTGATTTTTTGTACACGCGCACATAGTCGACCAGCATGGTTTGCGGAAATTGGGTGCCCTTGTCCGGGTTACCGGGCCAACCGCCTCCTACCGCTAAATTCAGAATGACGAAAAATCTGTGGTTGTACACCCACGTCGCATTCTCGGAAAGGTCGTGAGGAGTCCGGGTCGCGTACAGATTTCCATCCACATAGAAACGTATTGCCGCTGGCTCCCACTCGACCGCATAGATATGAAAGTGATCGGCGAAGTGGCCGTCTCTTGATGTGAACGGAGAACCAATTCCTTTGTCGCCGGAATATCCGGGCCCGTGAATCGTCCCGTGAACGATGGAGGGTTCTTTCCCAATGTTCTCCATGATGTCGATCTCGCCACAGATCGGCCACCCGACTCTGGGAATGTCGCTACCGAGCAGCCAGAACGCGGGCCATATTCCTTGTCCATAGGGAATCTTGATGCGAGCTTCAAAGCGTCCGAATTTCTGGTCGAACTTATCTGCCGTGTTAAGCCGCGCAGAGGTGTAATCGCGTTTCACACCATCGGTGCCCGTGTAGTTTTCCTTAATCGCAGTTATGACAAGATTGCCCTTCTCGACGTGCGTATTTTGAATACGAGTTGTGTAGTACTCCAGCTCGTGATTGCCCCAGCCGTTTCCACCAGTCTCCAGCTTCCACTTGGTGGAGTCGGGAGCCGAGCCGTCCGGCTGGTCGAATTCGTCGCTCCAGGTCAGAGCCCAGTCCGGCTTGGCGGAAGCCTTGATCGGCGCGGTCTGTGTATCTGGAGGCAGCTGAGAAGACGACGAAATTGGCGCCGGAGGATTCTGCGCAAGACCTGAGAGGCACAGTCCGAAGATGACAAAGCAAGCGGCAAAGACAAAGTAGCAGGTTGCGAGTTTCCAGTATCTTGTCATTGAGAGTCTCGTCGAGAAAGGCAAACCAGTGCCTTGGCCCAAGCTAGTTTATACAATTCAGAGAAGCGGAATACATCCGCCAAGAAGGAGAGGGTTCCTGCTCTATAATTTGTAGACACTTCGCTATGCGTAAACTCCTAGGTTTGGGGCTTCTATTTCTTCCACTAGTCGCCTCCGCTCAGAACGCGGACTCTAGCCGATCAGTTCCGAAATTTGAGGACGTTGCGAAGGAGGTCGGCCTAACTGTGCCTCACATTTCCTCGCCTGAGAAGCAATACATCGTCGAATCGATGAGTGGAGGAGTAGGGCTGATTGATTGCGATAACGATGGAAAACTCGACATCATCACAGTGAACGGATCGACCATCGACCATTTTCAACAGGGCGGAGATCCAATGATTACGCTGTATCATCAGGACGCAACTTTCAAGTTCACGGATATTACGAAGGCCGCCAATCTCTCGCACAAGGGATGGAGTATGGGGGTGGTGGTCGCTGATTTCGATAATGACGAGCTGCCAGACATCTACGTCACTGGTTATGGCGGCAACGTTTTGTATCACAATTTAGGAAATTGCAAGTTTGAAGATGTAACCGAAAAGGCAGGGGTGGCCGGTGGTGGATTCAGTACCGGAGCCGCCTGGGCCGACTATGATCGAGACGGGCACGTGGACCTATTCGTTTCCCGCTACGTGCATTTCGACATGAGTAAGCTGCCTACCTTCGGAAGCGATGAAAAGACCTGTCGCTTCAAGGGTGTAAGGGTGCAATGTGGTCCTTGGGGGC
>JAOAPG010000144.1 GCA_025462785.1 Acidobacteriaceae bacterium | reverse complement strand
ACGGAAAGACATACACCACACCCGATTACAGCGCGGTTGACGGTTACTTGAATCCTAATTTCGGGACGATCAATGCCATCGATAATTCAGGACTATCTATCTACAACGCGCTGCTGGTTTCGCTGAGGCATCACTCGCGGCAGTTCCAGACCTCCGTTGCCTACACTCTGTCCAGCACCACAGATCAAGGGACGGGATACTTCAACCAATTCGATCAGGGAGCGCAGCGTGGGCCTTCGCAACTCGATCAGCCGCAACGCTTCGTCGCAACCGGGGTCTGGATGCCTCAGACGCGTGGACTGAAGAACTTTGAATTCAGCAGCATCGTAACTCTCGCCAGTGGCCGTCCTTACACGGCTGTTTTCGACAATCCGGAGGTGAATTTCTCGGTTGTGCCAGGAGAAGGATTCAACTCTTTCCGTGGGCCGACGTTCAAGGATGTTGATCTGAGTGTGTCTCGAATGTTCCACCTGGGAGAACGCTACCAGCTGGGCTTCCGGGCCGAGGCGTTCGATCTGTTCAATCATCCGAACTATCAGCAGAACGTAATCGACAATGTGCAATACAGTTTTACCCAGACCTCGCCAAGCTCGAACCCGGCAAACAGCACCGATCAACTCTGGACGGCAGTTGCAAATCCGACGTTCGGAAAACCTGGCGCTATGGTCCCGAAATTCGGCTCACGGAGCTTCCAGTTTTCGACACGGTTCGAGTTTTAATTTCGCGGGAATTGTGTGCTGCAGCTGCAAAACGGAAGAGGTCACGTTCATTCGACGTGACCTCTTCTTGCAAAACAACTCTGTGCGTTACTTTCGGTAGACTGCGCCGCCCTTCATTACGAATGAAACTTTCTGCAATACGCTGATGTCCTGCAGAGGATCACCGGGGGCAGCGATCACGTCGGCAAGATAGCCTGCCTTAAGCACTCCGATCTGACCTTGCCATCCCAGCAGCTTTGCTCCGTTCAGCAAGTCCGATTGCAGCGCCGCTAGAGGCGTCATTCCATACTTCACCATCAGCACCAGTTCCCTTGCCTGCGTTCCGTGCGGGAATGGGCCGACATCCGAGCCGACTGCCATCGGGACATTCGCGGCTAACTGCTTGCGAAATTCTTGTACATGGAAATCCTGCAGGTCGTGTTCGCGTTTTGCTTGTGCAGGTGATGCGGCGTGGTCAGCGAAATATTCCGAGATGGTGAATGTCGGCACGGCGAAGATTTGTTTTTCACGCATCAGGCGCATCGTCTCGTCACTCAAGTGATAGGCATGATCGATCGATGCAACTCCAGCTTGCGCGGCATAGAGAGTTCCGGGCTCTCCCGTGGCGTGAACGGCAACGCGCCTTCCAGTGCGGGCGGCTTCTTGCACTGCCGTGCTGAGCTCGGCCTCGGTGTACTGGTATGGAGTGGTGAAGTGACCGTCTTGCAGCGAGTCTGGACCGGTTTCGTAAATCTTGGTGAAATCGGCGCCTTCCTTTATTTGTTGGCGCATTGCGGTGATCAGCTCGTCGGCATTATTGGCATAAGTTGCATTAGAGAGGACGTGCTGCTCGGGGTTGAAGCGGTTGGCGTCTTCGTGTCCTCCGAGTATGTCGATCGCGTTGCCGCTCATGCGCATGCGCGGTCCGGGAATTAGACCTTGATCGATTGCGTTGCGAATGGCGGTATCGGCTGAGCCGGCGCCTTCGGTTCCCATATCGCGCTCGGCGGTGAAGCCAGCCATGAGATCATCGCGAGCGGCGAGCTCGGCGAGGATGGTGCGCTGCGGCACGGACTCCTCGACTGTCTGAAGATCTTCCGCGCCGGGATGGAGGAAGAGATGAACATGCGCGTCGATCAATCCTGGCAATAGAGTCTGATCGCCCAAATCAATGAGCTCGGCCCCAGCGGGATGGCTGACAGACGAACCGACTTCTACGATTCGTTCTCCTTGGACGAGGACTTCTCCTGGCTTGAGAATTCGCCCGCTTTCAATATCGAGCAGGCGCGCTGCATGCAAGACGATGACGTGGGCGGGAGCAGATGGGACTTGTGGAAAGGCACTGGGAACAAAAGCGGAAAAGAATAGAGTCAGCAAGCTGAACAAGAGTGTGGGTTTCATAGGATCGCAGGAGATGGTACCAAATTCGCGGCCTGACCGCCTGCGATTTCGGCGAAGATCAAATCACGGGAAGCAATACTCTCGTCCTATTCGGCGGAGACCCGGTCAGCATGACTGGGAGGATTTGAAACCACCAGAAATTCGACATCGCTTGCGGACCGATTGCGAACCTGATGAATTTCACCCGCAATAATTTCAATGCCCTGCCCAGCGTCTAAATCGAACTCCTTAGCGTAGTCTTTGGGCGAAGCAACTTCAAAAGACAAGATCCCACGTAAGACATAGAAAAATTGATTTGCCTTGAGGTGATAGTGCCGGACTTCAGAAGTACCTGGAGGCATGCGCTCCTGGATGACGCTCAAGGTCGGTGTTTTAACGAGGTGCCATCCATCGCAGCCATCACCCCAGGAATAATGCTGCGCGGTTTGCTTATCGATCATTTACTTTTCGTCTCCGGACGTAATCTGCTGAGTTAGCGACGCCTGCGCCGGTCCAACCACATACCTAAACCAATCCCGGCTAGCAGAACGGCGAACTGCTTCTTGCGGTCGCTAATCGGGACAAAACGGGTTCGCTCGCTGCTCACCTCGATGACACCTACGGGGACAGCTCGCACTCCCCCGCCCCCTCCACCACCTTCGCCTCGGGCGCTGCTACTGCCCACACCTCCCGTGCCCGCACCTGCACCGTATCCATATGCTATTTTTGCAACTGGGATGATCGTCTTCCCATTCGCCGAGATAGGCTCACCGTAAATAGCCTTCACGCTTGCCTGGCTGAGAATGCTTTCTTTGAGGGATTGCAGAAGAGCCTGACTGCCCATGGGAACCTCCCCAAGCCATTATCTCTCCATGGGCTCGGGTGTGGTAAGGGGAGCTACCTTTGCCTACCGTTCGATTTCGTGGGCATGGTAGGCCACACCGGTCCATTGATGTGGCCTTTTTTGGGTTTAATTGATCGTGTAGAGGTACACGCCGCTGGTCGTGAACACATCGATTAAGTTACACGAATAAGTCGAGAGATAAATGCGATTCCGGGTGGAATCCACAGCGATTCCGGAATGAACTGACCCGCTGCTCGCTGGACAACTAGAGTTGCTACACCTGAGTTGGGATTAACCACGTCGACTTCGCCTGTGTACTGGCACACCCAGTAGTTGCCTTTCTTATCGAATGCCGCCCCAGTCATTAAGGCGGAGCCAAACGTGCCGGAGCCCGCAATTCCTCCATTGGTTAATACTTCTCCAGTTGGATACTGAGTCCAGTGATCAACTGATCCCAGCACGTACCAGGCTCCCTGCGTCGCGATTGTAGCTACGGGCACACCGGGATTGGAACTAGCGATCAACGTGCCAGCGGTCGAGTACATGCTGACACTGAGGTAGTTATTGTCGACCCAAACATCGTCGAGGCCATCAATTGCTATTCCCGTTGGACCCGAAACGCCATTCGTTATGGTTGATCTTGTCTTTTGCTTTCCGGTGGAGTCGTAGACCCTGACAGAAGAGTTGAGGCGATTGACAGCGTACAAATTGCCTTTGGAATCGAAGGCCACCCCGTACGGAGAACTCAAGCCCGCCGTAATCGTCTTCTTGGTTAGCTTCACATAGCTCGGGTTATAAACCAGGATTTGCTTGCTGGTGATGTTTGCTACATACAAATTCCCCCTTGAATCAAGATCCAGTCCAGCAGGGCCGCTCAGTGGCGTGGCAGCCCATGCTTGGCTGGCTGCCAGGGTCAAGACAATGAAGAACGTCTGGGAGGTGGTTTTGAGGAAATTGCTAAGCTTCATGCGTGGTCCTCCTGTGTGATGGTTTTGTGAGTAACAACTCCCGCTCCGGGGGGCGGGGGAAAGAGGTTTATGGTCGTGCTAATATAAGCGACATTTCGCGGAGGATTCCCTCACGATGCAGTTTCTTCCGAAAAGCGAACGGAATTTAAGGCTAAAGCGAGCGTATGATTCGGCGTCGCGCCATCGAGGGAAATAGATTCTCCATGTCAGGGTTCGGTGTCGAGGGTTATGCTGCCGGCAGTGACTAGAATTCTTTTACACGTATCCTCAATAACAATATTTCACTGGCGCTTGCCAGCCAGCCGCGCCAAATTGAGCGCCTTCCAAAAGCGAGTATCCGCCTGGAAATTGCTGCGCAAAAGTTCTAATGCGGAGTTATGAGTCTTAAGACTTAGGCCAGCGACACAGTCCGCGGGTACCACGAGGCCTAAGTCCCGTATGTGCGCTTCTGTCGCTGCTAGCAGCACACATGATTCTGTAATCAGGCCGCCGAGAATTATCGTTGTCACTCCCAGATACTCGAGAAGCGTGTCCAGAGGAGTGGCATAAAAAGGTGAATGCTTTGGTTTCAATACGACATAGTCATTGGCTCGGGGTAGCAATCTTTTCACCATGGCTCTTCCGAGTGAGCCTCGCCGCATGGCCCATTTTACGACCGCTGCACTGTCGGATCGCCAACGGCCACGGTTGTCATTAACGTAGATCACAGGAATACCTGTTTTCCTGCACTGGTTTTTCAGACCTGCGATATTTTTCGCCAAAGAAGTCGATTGCTGCACCAGTTCGGTGTTCCGCGGGAAGTCGAGATCGGTAATGACGTCGACAATTACAAGAGCAGCCTTACATTGGTCGGGCGCATTTCCGTTAAGATTATGGTTGCCTGTGTGCCTGGAAGACATACAGCACTGAGATGAGAAAAGGCGAAAGCTCTTTGCTCGCGAGGCAGTAAGTAAGTTAGGACCTCCCCTTGGGCAGCGCGCAGATACTGGTGACTGGCGCACTGCGAGCCTCAATAAATGACGCCGCTTATTGCATCACTTCGTAGACGAGTATCTTGGCGTCTTCGACAGTTGCTTCCTTCGATTCAGGGATAGGCGGAGTCAAGATCACATGCTTTGGAACCGCCACATAGAACCGATTCATTTCACGTACCAGAAGCGAAGTCTTGGCGATTGCGCCGGACGGAATTAATCCCAGGCGTTCGTAGTGATTGGGATCGGTCTGTTTGAATACATCGACGGCACCAGTGGTTCCCGTCAGATAAACTCTTTTACTTGCGGCGTCATACTCGACTTCGTCGGACCCACCCTCAGTGTCTAAGGAATCAATTACGGTGCCTGTATCGGCATCCATCACTACCATTTTCCCGGGCTTGAACAGGTGTCCCGGCTTAACCCGGCTACCGATGAACAGGCGGCGATGGGCCGGATCGAAACCGAGGGCGTGAGGCAGTGGCCCGTCGGTAATGGGCCAGGTGGCAATGACTTCACGTTTGTTGCGGTCGATGACTGCAACCCTGCTGGTCGCGCCGAGAACAACATACATTTTGGCTGATGCCGGATCGAGAGCGAGGCCCGCGGGATCATTGTCGTCCAAAACTATGCTTCCAACGTAAGTGCCAGTCTTGGTATCGACGATCTCAATCGAACCTTTAGTCCCTACTTTCGAGCGATCGCCCCGGTCTCCGATATAAAACAGATGGCTGGCAGGGTCGTAAATTCCGTTATCCGGTTCTCTCTTGGCTTCTGCAGGAGAATCGGGATTCAGCTGAATGCTCTTGAGTTTCTCGTAAGTATCTGCGCTGAAGGCTTTGCAGGTGCCGTTTCCCAGGTCCACCCAAATCTGGTTGGACTCGGGTAGATAGATGGTCTTGCGCGGATTGCCGTCTAGTCCGGTGATTGTGTGCAGCAGTTTTCCAGCGCGCAGGTCCACAACTTCTATTGTCTTTTGGTGCTCTCCGGGAATAAATA
>JAOAPG010000431.1 GCA_025462785.1 Acidobacteriaceae bacterium | reverse complement strand
TGGATTTACACCGGAAAGGAGGTGGTCGGATGACAAGTTCTGATTGTAGTGGTAGATCCATAAGACCAGGTGAGGTGGCTGAGACTTAGAGCAGGTCGCTCTAATACTTCCGATGCAAGGAATTTGTGTGTCGGTAACCAACCACGTTCGCACGAACGGTGAGTTAGCTTGATTTAACTTTACGGTCGGCCCAGAGATTTTCGGGTCTACTTGATAAAGAAATCGGAGCGCCCGGTATAAGGTCGTGCCGGGACCCGAACAGTGCCGAAGGAGGCCACGTAGAGTGACCACCTCTTGGTCAATATCAACCAGTCCACCGGACGGCCCGCGTTTCTAAGAAGCGCGGGCCGTTCTTACGTCTGCTGGTAGATTCTCTGATACATCTGCGAAAGTTATTTCTTCTCCGCAAACTCCGCAGACACAAGAGTATTTTCCCAACTGATCTGCATGGTGCAGTTTCCTCCAGCTTGATCAAACGAAATGGTGAAATTCTCGACCGGCGCTGGTGTCTTCGCGTCTTTCATATCAACCCGGGCCAGGTCCTCCCCTTCAGGATAAGGAATGCCCCATTCCCCCGTCTTCTTGCTGATCACTAGCGTCCACTTGTCTTTATCGGGAACGGTGAAGAGCGTGTAATTGCCTGCCGGCACATCCTTCCCTCCGACCGTCAGATTAGTGTCGGCGACAAAGGTCGTCGCTTCGTTCGCGCCAGTACGCCATATCTGTCCGTATGGAACAAGTGATCCGAAAATCTTGCGGCCATTCACTCGCGGGCTCGAATAATCAACAGTGATCGTTTTTCCATCAGAAAATTTACACTGCGTTTGGGCAGGAGGGCTGGGACGTTTACTCTTATCGTTTTGTGCCATGGCGAGAGTGGCAGAGAGGGTTAGAACACCAAAAGTCAGAACGGCAATTCGTCGATTCATGGTTGCTCCTGATTGAGAGTTGATACGGATTATTAGACTTCTTCTTAGTTCGGTAGTTAGCGCGGGAGAATTATCCTCCACACCAGACCCAAGTTACAATCGAACTATGCCGGTATTCGACGAAAAACATGAGGAACTGGACCACTACGAGACGATGATGGGAGTTCCGCGGGGACGGCTCGCAGTCACCCTCGATACGATTACGGACGCCATGGCTCTAGTTGGACAGCACGGAGTTTATTGTCAAAGCCAGCGCTGGCCAGGCAAGCCGGTGATGGATATCCAGATTGTGATGAAGAATCTCACGGACGCGAAAGAACTGATTCAGAGCGTGATGGAAGAGCTTAAGAAGAATTGACCCGATTGGGTAACTCAAGGAACCGCGTCAACCCGCCCGATACTTACGGCTTCACAGTAAGCATGGCCACACGATACGAGGCCGACCGCGTAAGAAGAACAGACTTATGCCAGGGTGTACTTCTCCCTTTCAATCATCTTCTGTGCAATCTGCTGACGCAATTGGATCGTGTTGAATGGCTCATGCTTCGCTAGTCTTCGTAAGATTGCCAACTGCGTTCTAAGCATGTCCCCTTCCGCCACTGCCGCAATGATCTTCTTCGCCGCAGCTTCAATCTTCTCCATTGCTTGCGAGAGGTAAACGCGAGTCATGGCGATGGGAAGAGCAGCGGCAGATTCGCCCTGTTTCTCGGCAATCTTTTGGGCACGAAGTATGGCGGATTCCATCGCATAGGTTTCGATAACCATGTCAGCAATGGCTCCCATCACTTCCTGCTGATCCTGAATCGCTTGCTTGTATTTTTGTGTGGCCGCCCCGGCAGCGAAAAGTCCAAGCTTCTTTGCAGACAAAACCAGCTTTCGCTCCTCGGCAAGCGGGCCTTCGATGTCTTCTGCCAGTGATGGGCCGGAAAGAACTTCGTCCATCAATTTCTTGATCGCAGACATCAACGGGAGTTGGCCAGACATGGCGCGTTTCAACAAAAATCCTGTGATGATAAGCCGATTAATCT
Source organism: Acidobacteriaceae bacterium (assembly GCA_025462785.1). GTDB lineage: Bacteria > Acidobacteriota > Terriglobia > Terriglobales > Acidobacteriaceae > JAOAPG01. The sequence continues at coordinate 2,103 of JAOAPG010000431.1, read as the reverse complement.
CGTTCGTGCCTTCAAAGATACGGTTGATGCGAGCATCGCGATAAGAACGCTCTGCAGGATACTCTTCCACGAAGCCGTAGCCGCCATAAATCTGGACAGTCTCGTCGACAACGTAATCCACCATCTCCGAGCCCCATACTTTCACGATCGAGCATTCAACCGCGTATTCTTCGATGGCTTTGCGGGTGTCCCTGGCAGCCTCTGGGCCGGTCTTATCTATTTCTGACAAAGCCACATCCATCATGCCAACGGTTCGATAGACGATTGCCTCCCCTGCGTATACGCCAACTGCCATGTTGGCAATTTTTTCTCGGATTAATCCGAAATCAGCGATGGTCTTACTAAAAGCCTTCCGCTGCTTGGCGTAGCCAATCGCATTATCGAGTGCGACACGCGCGCCACCAACGCACATAGCTCCCAACTTAAACCGCCCAACGTTCAGGATATTGAAAGCGATGACATGCCCTTTACCGATTTCGCCGAGAACATTCTCCACCGGGACCTTGCAATCGTTGAGAATCACGGAACAGGTAGAGGATCCGCGAATTCCCATCTTGTGTTCTTCCCCGCCGATGGAAATTCCCGGGAACGTCTTTTCCACTAAAAAGGCGGTGAATTTCTCGCCGTCGATCTTGGCAAAAACGGTAAACAAGTCGGCGAATCCGGCGTTAGTGATCCACATCTTTTCGCCGTTTAATACATAATGAGTTCCGTCCGAAGAGAGCTGGGTGCGGGCGCGGCAATTCAGAGCATCGGAACCCGACGACGCCTCCGAGAGTGCGTAGGCTCCAGCTATTTCTCCCGATGCCAAACGCGGCAGGTACTTCTTCTTCTGCTCCTCGGAGCCAAAATAGACGATGGGCAGCATCCCGATTCCGCTGTGGGCGCCCCAAGTAGTGGCGAATCCAGCGTATCGCGCGATACGGTCGGCGATTAGGGCCGCCGTAACTTTGTCCATTTCCAGGCCGCCGTAAGCTTCAGGAATTTCGACGCCACTCAGCCCAAGATCACCGGCCTTCTTCAACAAGTCGCGGGTGATGGAGAACTCCTTATGCTCCATCTTTTCGATGTGGGGAACAATCTCGTTGACCGCAAACTCTTCGGCCGTTTGAGCGATGAGCAGGTGTTGCTCGCTGAAGTCTTCCGGCGTGAAAACCTCACCGGGGGTTCGATCCTCAAGGAGGAAACTACCGCCAGAGGTTTTTGTATTGGGTGCTGCCGAAACTGTAGCCATGACCACCTCTCAAAGAGCTAATCCACCGCAGAGGCGCGGAGACAAGAGGAAAGCTCCTGTTCAGTTTACTTCAGTTAAGTAGCCGTCATTTAATTCAGATTTTCAAAGATACCCGCTGCGCCCATCCCGCCGCCCACGCACATGGTTACCAATCCGTAACGCGAATTTCTACGCTTTAGTTCGCGGATGATGCTTGCCGTCAATTTGGCTCCTGTGCAACCTAGTGGGTGTCCCAAGGCAACTGCGCCTCCGTTGGGATTTACCTTTTCAGGATTAAGCCCTGCTTCTTGGATCACGGCGAGTGACTGCGCGGCAAAAGCTTCGTTTAGTTCAATCACGTCGATGTCCGATAGTGTGAGCCCAGCCATCTTCAAAGCTTTGGGGATGGCGAATACCGGACCAAGACCCATCTCTTCCGGCTTGTATCCCGCCGTAGCGAAGGCAACATAGCACGCCAAAGGCTTAATGCCGAGAGCCTTTGCGCGGTCAGCCGACATTACCACAGCCGCCGCCGCTCCGTCCGACATCTGCGAAGAATTGCCCGCAGTGACGATTCCTTTCGCATGAAATGCAGGTTTGAGCGACATGAGTGCTTCGAGTGAAGTATCGGCACGGGGACCTTCGTCCACTTTGAAGACGATGTCGTGGCGCTTCGGTCTGGATCCATTCGGAGTCGTAAAGCTCACCGGAACCGGAACGGTCTCTTCGTCAAATTTTCCTGCCTGAATCGCTGCCAAGGCCTTCTGGTGGCTTCGCAATGAAAACTCGTCAGCGGCTTCTCGAGTAATTGAAAAGCGTTGCGCGAGTCGTTCGGCGGTCAATCCCATTGACAAGTAAGCATCGGGATAATGATCGACAAGCCAGGGATT